>QIAR01000580.1 GCA_003225595.1 Acidobacteriota bacterium
AAAAACCTGTCCGCCCGCTCGCGAGGAACCGCTTTACCATGTCGTCCGACTGAAATCTCACGCCAAGTTTGTAGCAAGGCAGGCGAGGCTGCGTGACGATCACTTCCGCAGAACCGACAGAGAACTGGTCGCCAATGTAGACTGAGTCTTCCAGCAAGCCATCAGTAGTGAAGTTTTCTCCAAACATGCCCATTGGCAACTGCTGGCCCGGTAATTCTCTCGTCCAATAGTCATAGTGCGCGACAGGGTAGCAGTAAACGGCCTTATACTCTCCCCCGTGGACTGTAAGGTCTGCCTGGCGGTCACCGTCCAAATTGAGGTTGCGCACGGCGACCTGACCTTCGATCGGTTGCTTGAAGATCCCGGTAGTCACGATTCTCCCGTGCCACTGCACTTCTCGGGGAAGACCGGTGTTCACTGAGACTAGTCTCATCTCCGCTGGTTCCTTTCGACGAATACGCGCTTACGTTTGGAATCGCAGATCCACTGCGCTTTGGATGAAACGCCCACTGATAAGATTCAGGCGGCGCGATGACGGGAATTACGCGACCGAATGCAATTTTCTGTATCTAATAAAAATCGCGGAGTCACTGGGACTCTCGTGTGCGCGAATAACTGAGACCGATCATGGCCAAACCAATTTTGCTGAGTGTGGATGACGACTCCGATGTTTTGCGGGCGATAGAGCGCGATCTTCGTTCGCAATACGGCGCTGGATATCGTGTCATCGGAAGCGATTCTCCTGAAGGCGCACTTGACCTCCTGAAGCAGTTGAAGGTGCGTAATGACAACGTGGCTTTGCTCCTTGCCGACCAGCGCATGCCGCGCATGGACGGGGTCGAATTCCTGCAAGAAGCTATGGGGATATTCCCCGGGGCGAAGCGGGCATTGCTCACCGCGTATGCCGATACCAACGCCGCGATCAGCGCCATCAATCACGCCAGCATCAACTACTTTTTCTTGAAACCGTGGGATCCTCCCGCGGAGCACCTGTATCCGCAATTAGATGATTTGCTCGATGACTGGCAAGCTTCCTTCCGTCCAGCATTTCAAGGAATCCGGGTGCTGGGCACCCGGTGGTCGCCGCGATCGTATGACTTGCGCGACTTTCTGGCGCGAAATCATGTCCCGTATCAGTGGATCGACGTTGAACTTTCCGCCAACGACCCGGAAACCAAGCGCCTTCTGGAAGCCCTGGGTCCAGAGGCGGCCAATCTTCCCGTGGTGCTCTTCCCCGATGGAACAAAGCTTCTCGAGACTGTACCCGCAGATGTCGCGCAAAAGGTCGGACTGCGGACGCGCGCGCAGACCAGCTTCTATGATTTGGCGATTGTGGGCGGAGGGCCGGCTGGTTTGGCGGCTGCCGTTTATGGTGCATCGGAAGGCCTCCACACGGTGATGATTGAGCGCGAAGCACCCGGCGGCCAGGCAGGAATGAGCTCCCGCATTGAGAACTATCTTGGATTTCCAACAGGGCTGAGTGGCGGCGATCTGGCCCGGCGTGCGGTAGTGCAGGCCCAGCGTTTTGGAGTGGAAATCCTAGCGCCTCAGGAGGCTGTCAGCGTCCGAACGGAAGGGCCTTATCGAATCATCAAGCTGGCGGATGGGAACGAGATCTCATGCCACGCGTTGATGATCGCCACCGGCGTGCAGTGGCGGCGCCTGGAAGCTCCGGGAATAGACAGCTTGCAGGGTGCGGGGATTTACTATGGTGGCGGCGCTACGGAGGCACTTTCCTGTCAGGGCGAAATCGTCTATGTAGTGGGCGGCGCAAACTCGGCGGGTCAGGCGGCGATGAACTTCGCCCGATATGCAGAGCGCGTCATCATACTTGTGCGCGGCGAGTCGCTTTCCAGCACCATGTCGCAATATTTGATTGACCAGGTTCAAGAGACACCGAACATTCAGCTGTGGACACATGCCAGCGTGGCCGAGGCGCATGGCGAAACACACCTGGAAGAGATTTCGGTTCTTTGTTCCGATACCAATAAGATTGAGCGGGTGTCGGCGAGCGCGATGTTTATCTTTATTGGAGCATTGCCGCGGACGGACTGGCTGGCGAATATCGTCGAGCGGGACGAACGCGGTTTCCTCTTGACTGGCCCTGACCTTATACGTGACGGGCAGCGCCCAAAGGGATGGGGGCTCGACCGAGATCCGTTCTTGCTCGAAACCAATGTTCCCGGCATTTTTGCCGTAGGCGATGTGCGCCATGGTTCCATAAAGCGCGTGGCTTCCGGAGTCGGCGAGGGATCGGTGGCGGTGCAGTTCATCCATCAGTATTTGAGCAAAGTATAATGATCGAAAAATCAGAACTACTTCGCGTCCCGACATTCGCTGATTTGCCCGACGATCAGCTTGAGTGGTTCCTCAGCCAATCCCAGGAGCAGTTACTCAAGCCGGGCGATACATATATCCGCCAGGGTGATCCTGCGGAAAATATGTTTGTAATCCTTGAAGGAGAATTCCAGGCGCGCGGCGAAATCAATGGTGAGACGTTTGCTTTTCCCGTCAAGTCTGGGGATGTGACCGGTGTTCTCCCCTTTTCACGGATGAAAAAAACCCCGATAACCGGACGAGCAGTCACCAATGGGCGGCTGTTGCGTTTTCCTTCTGCGCAGTTCCCTCAACTTGTACAGAAAATGCCAGAGCTGGCTACCCGGTTGGTCGGCTTGATGTCCGACAGGATCCGCGAAACTACTCGGTTCGAACAGCAGCGCGACCGGCTGGCCTCTCTCGGAAAACTCTCGGCGGGACTTGCGCATGAACTCAACAATCCGGCCTCGGCTGCGAAACGCGCCACCAGCCAATTACGGCACATTCTGAAGAAGATCAAAGACGCAAGTCACGAATTAGGAAAACGCGAACTCACGTCCGCCCAGAAATCAGAAATCGACAAATTGGAGGCTTCGTTTACCCAAACGGACGTCGTTCCGCCGGATGCGCTGACGATCAGCGATCTGGAAGACCAGATTGATTCTTTGTTACGCAGCCACGGACAGAACGATTTATGGCAACTGGCGGCTGGCCTTGCGCGGCGAAATATCAAACCGGAAGTATTGGAGTCGTTGTTCGCGAACCTTGACGGGGATACGGCTCGGGCCGCTCTGGTGAGGATCGCTGCTTCCGTGGAGGTCGCAAGTCTCTTGCATGAAATCGAGAGCAGCACCTCACGGATATCGGATTTGGTCGGAGCAATCAAGGAATACACTTACATGGACCAGGCGGCGGTGCAAAACGTAGACATCGTAAGGAGCCTGGAAACAACGCTCACGATTCTGAACCATAAATTGAAACAGGGAGTGGCTGTGCAGCGCGACTACCAGCGTGTTCCTCTCCTCGTGAATTCTTTCGGGAGCGAGCTCAATCAGGTATGGACCAACATCATTGACAACGCCATTGACGCGATGGGCGGAAAGGGCGAGCTTCGAGTC
>QIAR01000581.1 GCA_003225595.1 Acidobacteriota bacterium
TATCCTTGCCCGTGTGCGCGGCGCTCAGGAACGCCGCTTCAAATTGCGAAGGCGGCAGATAGACGCCATTTTCCAGCATAGTGCGGAAGAAGCGGCCGAATGATTCAGTGTCCGACTTCGAAGCCGTGTCCCAGCCGGTCACTGGGCCGGGGGTGAAAAACCAGGTAAACATTGAGCCCACGCGGTTGTAGGTCATCGGCACCCCCGCCTCCTTCGCCGCAGCCGCCACCCCGGCAACCAGCTCGCCGCTCAATTTGTCGAGTTTGGCGTAAATCTCTTTGTGGTCCTGCAAATAACGTAGCTGCGCATAACCCGCCGCCATGGCAAGCGGATTGCCCGATAGCGTGCCCGCCTGGTACATGGGGCCGAGCGGGGCGACAAGGCCCATGATCTCCGATGGCCCCCCATATGCGCCCACGGGCAAGCCGCCGCCGATGATTTTGCCCATGGTAGTGAGGTCGGGACGGATCGCGTACAACTCTTGCGCGCCGCCAAAGGCTATGCGGAAACCAGTCATGACTTCGTCGAAGATGAGCACGCATCTGTCGCGCTCGGTAATCGTACGAAGAGCTTCGAGGTATCCACGGGCCGGCGGAACGCAGCCCATGTTGCCCACAACGGGCTCGACGATTACGCACGCAATCTGGTGGCGGAAGGTATGGAATGCCTGCTCAAGCGCATCCGTGTCATTGAACGGTAGAGCCAAAGTGAACTGCGCGACTTCTTCGGGAACGCCTGCCGAACCTGGGATCCCAAGCGTCGCCACGCCGGAACCAGCCTTCACCAGCAGCGCATCCGCGTGTCCGTGATAGCAGCCTTCAAACTTCACGATGTACTTACGTTTCGTGTAAGCGCGAGCCAGGCGAATTGCGGACATCGTAGCCTCGGTCCCCGAGTTGACAAAACGAACCTTTTGCATGTGGGGGAAAGCAGATAGCACGACTTCGGCGAGATCGGCCTCGGCCGGTGTGGAAGCGCCGAAACTGGTGCCGTTTCGCGCTGCCAGAATGACCGCTTCGACCACCGTGGGGGGTGCGTGTCCCAGGATCAGTGGGCCCCAGGAGCCGACGTAATCAATGTAGTCGTTGCCGTCGGCGTCCCAGATGTGAGAACCCTGCCCCCGAACAATGAAGGGCGGATCGCCGCCCACTGCACGAAATGCGCGTACGGGCGAATTGACGCCGCCTGGAATCATCTGCTCGGCACGCCCCTGGAGCCTGCGAGACTGGTCAAACTTGCGGGCCATGGGTCCTCCCCGAAACGAAAACAATCATATCAGCGGAGAAAACCGGAGCGGTGGTTGTGATCATAGGGACTGTGACCGCGAGCACAGGCCGACGAATGCCGGTCGGCATGTAGGGGGCGGAGACGGCCATGCCTCCGTGAATCTCGAATTCATCAGAAATTCATATCGCAGCAATAATCCTGAAACATCCAGATCTTAGTCTCTTCTCATATGTCACCCTTCTAACCGGAAGGGTTTCTGGACAGCTTCGGGGGCTCCGAGCTGTCCTCTTTCTTTTCAAGGGGGCACATCCCCATAAGCGCTAACTTAAGGACTTGATTCCTTCTGCTCTTGGGAATCGCCACGATGCGTAGCGATTCTTACCATCACCTTTTTGCAATTCGCGGGGCCGTCGGTACGTCCTGGGTAGTTTTACGAAGAGTCTGGACGATACGATTAATCTCAGGTTGCGTAACTCGCAGCTTCTGGAGCGAGGACAAACCGCGCCTGGGGAGTTCTGATAGCCCTTTTGAAAGAAAATAAACTCCACGCTGCCTTCGTCCGAATAAAGGTTAACAGCAATTGCATCCGGCCGAACTTCGGGATTGCCTTGCTGAAATCCTTTGTAGCTTGAGTTCTGCTCGTTGAAGATTCCAGTGTCAGCCGATTTCAATAGCGAAAGGGATTTGATCATCAACAGGAATTCGTCTCGATTCAGACCTCGCTGTGAGAGGGCCCAGTGGTTCATCTTGTCGGGAGTGAATTCGTAGAGGGTCTTGACAAAGCTGTAGTCGGACTTCATCGTCTCGTGCCCGAAGACTGATTCGATCACCCGCGGGGAGACCTTAAAGTCCTCAGGGAGGCTGTTTGCCCATTCTCGGGGAGGAACAGCGGTGACCACCAGTCGCAGTCCCGAACTGAAACGGAGATCGACCTTGTTTTATCGGCCTTGTCCTTGGGATACAGTTTGGTCTGGGCCTCGTCGAGATCGCTCCACGGAATCTGAAATTCATAGCCGAAGTACGATAGCTTCTTTCCCGGGGCTTCTGAAACAGACTGGTCTTTCAAGTCGGTCGGAACGACTCTAGCGACGGGGGGAGCTTTCCGCGCTGCGTAAAAAGAGAGCACCACAGGAGCAATCCAGCTCACACCGACAAAAATAACGGTAAGCGTGACGACCACCGTGATCAGAATGCGTCGCAATACTCTCAAGACTGTGCTCCTAAGGTTAAGTCTCGGCAAAACGCGCCTGCCTCAGGCGCACAATGTCATGGGCTCATCCTAGCTCTCCGACGCGGAGCATCCAAGTTACGCCCGTTCCTACAACGTTCAAAACCAGATCTATTCGATCGTAAGGCTTCCGACCGATTCTAAGTTAGCGCTTATTGGGCACATGCCGTTGTCAACAAGGCAGGACAGGCAAAGGGCAGCTGTCGCTCAGAAAGTGGTGATTACGAATGGCACCGCTCCGGGTGCGCATCGCGCGCACCCGGGGGCGAAGCTTCTTGCCCTGCGGGCTGCAGCGTTTTCAGCGGCGGGCGGAGGAAGTGGGGCTGTTGATCCGGTGTTCGCGGAGCCTAGAACTGGAACTGGCTTCATAAATACTCTTACCCCCAAGTCGGGCGTGACCTCAGGGGCTATAAAGCCCAGTCTTTATGGGCTCTCGGCGGCACGGCTGAACCGGCTGCGGAAAAATTCTAAAGAGCAGATTCCTCGCGGGGCTGAAGCCCGCTCGGAATGACAAAAGTAAAGGGACTTAACGGCACCCTTCGGCTTCGCTCAGGGCAGGCTCGAAGTCGTGCCCTTCCCAACCAGATTCGCGCAGTAAGAGAAAGGCCACTCAGTCTGGGATCTTCAACTTGCGGTTGGGGATCTGCGTCTCAGGAGAGGCAAACTCCCAGCGCTGAACCTGTTTTCCATTTACAATTCCAGCCCG
>QIAR01000582.1 GCA_003225595.1 Acidobacteriota bacterium
TCCGCATAGGCGGCCGCTTCATACCAACTGATACCTGACACGGGAAAATCACCCTGTTCCTCAGGATAGGCTCCGGCCTGCCAGGTAGCCGGGCCAGGCCTGCCCGTCTGATCAACAAACCTGGCCATGGCTTTCTCCCAGGTCAGCGCTTTGCCGTCATCGAGAAACTGGTGCTTCCAGTATTTCTTGTCTCTATATCCGCCGCTTTCGATGAATTTTTTGTATTGTTTGTTCGTGACCTCATATTTGTCTATAAAAAAGTCACTCAATTCCCCGATGTCTGTTTTCGCTCCCGGCACCCGCACCATGTCCGGCGAGACGCTTCCCTTCTTGGGCAGCACTCTGACAATGTTGTAAGGAATTAGCGGATTTCTTGCGGAAATAGCGACATTATAGGTGGAGGAAGCTGCCAGCACGGTTTCGTAGCCCTCCTTTTCCATCTTCCATCGGAAGATGCCAATCGGCACTCTGATGTTTTCGAGCGGTGAGATCCCGAGGTATTTCCATTCACCGTCTGGGTCCTTGTACTCCTTGAAATAGATCCTGGTGCCTGGAGGCTCGGTCCTGATGTCGATGCGCAAAGAGCATTTTGAAAAGAGTTCGGTCAGTGTGGGGTTATGCGGGATGAATGCTTCCGCCTGTACCGCAAGCTTGTAGGCATCATTCAAATCATCGTTTTCTGCGATAAGTCGCGCAATCTCGGGCAGGGCCTTTTCCCTCGCCCAGCGGATGTTGGCCTGGCGGCGCAGAAACCAGTAGCCGAGGAAGCTGGTAACAAGAAGCAAGACCAAAGCCGGAATGGCAATCCGGGGAGTTCGGGCCCGTTGCAGAATTATTCCGAGATTGAACGGCCTGGTTTCAGCACTTCGCAGAGTGTCCCGATATTCCTTAAGATCTTCTAGCATCGCCCCCGCAGAC
Source organism: Acidobacteriota bacterium (assembly GCA_003225595.1). Lineage (GTDB taxonomy): Bacteria > Acidobacteriota > Terriglobia > Terriglobales > Acidobacteriaceae > Gp1-AA124. The sequence goes on from QIAR01000582.1 coordinate 919, forward strand.
GAGTAGCGAGATTCCGGCCTCTTCTCCAAAGCACGATGGACAACCGTTTCCAACTCTGGCGGCACCTTAGGCTTCACGGTACTAAGGCGCGGTGGTTTCTCATGAATGATGGAGTGGAGCAGGGAGACATCGTGCTCTGCTTGGAAGGGCAACTTGCCGGCCAACATTTCATACAGGACTACACCCAGCGACCATAGGTCGGTACGATGGTCAACCTCTTTCCCCTGGGCCTGTTCCGGGGACATATAGGCCACCGTGCCCAGAGTACTTCCAGTTCTGGTCAGGTGCGCCTTACCCGCCAGCTTTGCCAGTCCGAAGTCGACTATCTTGACCATGCCATCCTCGGCGATCAAGAGGTTGGCAGGTTTGATGTCCCGGTGAACAATCCCCTTCCGGTGAGCTTTCTCCAGCCCGCGGGCTACCTGAATTGTCGTGTCGATCGCGTCTTCGACTGCGATAGGCCCTCTTTTGATCTTATTCCTGAGGGATTCCCCGCCGTAGAAAGCCATGACAATGTACATCTCCCCGTCTTCCGTCTGGTCGAGTTCGTGGACAGTACAGATGTTGGGATGATCTAGCTCGGAGATAGCTTGCGCCTCGTGGATGAAGCGTTCACGAGACTCTTCCCCTAGGGTTGATGGCGAAGTGAGAAACTTGAGGGCGACCGTTCTCCCCAGTCGGGTGTCCTGCGCCTTGTAGACGACACCCATACCGCCCCGGCCAACTTCTCCGATGATTCGGTACCTCCCGTTGACCGTCGCTCCGGGCGTCGATTGTCCCGGAGAAGGCGAGAGACTCACAGTGGGAGCGCCGGAGCCTCCCACATCTGCATCCGCCGTCATGGCGCACAATTCGCAGAACTGGGAACCCGAGGGAAGGTCGGAATGACATCGCGGGCATTTGGCTGACATGATGACCCCGACTCCTGAGTTCTAGCGGACCTCGCCTTGGTCAGGTCTCGGATCAGGAGGGCGTCACCCTTGTCCGAGACTGTCTGGGGATATTGACAGATCTGGGATCTGGACTGCAACAGCAGAGGCGAGCTCCATTTCATTCTCGCCCAATTTTCGAATCGGAGGTCTCTCGCTGTTCGATGTCAATGAGGAGTGTTTTCCGCAGACATTCTGAGTTGATCATGGGGCTCAGTGATTCCAGTAACAATCGATGTAATGTCCCACTTACGACTGATAGCGGAGTATCTAAACGCCATTCAATACGTCAGCTTCAAACCGAACTGCAGGTTTCGCGGATTGAACGTGCCGCCAGCTTGTCCGAAGTTTAAGGCGTCTCTGTGATTTTTCCCTGTGAAGTTTGCTCCAGGGAGCTGGAAATTGGTGTGATTAAACACATTGAATGCCTCTGCCCGAAACTGAAGGCCCACTCTCTCAGAGAAGTGGAAATCTTTAAAAACCGACATGTCCGCACCCCAGAATGCAGGCCCTACAATTGGCGTCCAATGGGCGCCGCTCTGGAACGACCAGATCCCGTTGAGTTGCCAGCCGCTGAGTGCAGCTTTTAAAAAGCCAGTGCGGTTGCGGAACAATGGCAACTCCCATACGCAATTGAAAGTCAGGCGGTGGCGAACATCAAAAACTGAATTCCCGCGGTCGAGCCCCGGCAGCAATTGATCAGTAGTAACACCATCACCGGCGGCGCTCCCGTTGGCACTGGTGGCGCCATTGTGCCAACTGGAGCCTCCATCTATGGAGTGGCTCCAAGTATAGTGGGCGCTGAATTGTACCCCATGGCTCATTTGTTTCCGAACAGAAAACTGCAGCCCGTCATAGATGGAGTTGACCACATTCTTCCACACGCGCAGGTCGTCGAAGTTCGGGTTAAGGCGGCCAAATGGATTCAGGGGATCTCCTGTCGAACCAGCCGTGCTGTCAATCTGGCTACACAGCTTTCGACCAAAATCATCGATGACGCAAGTGCCTTCCGGTAGTCGGCCGCCGGGAATACGGTTCACATTTTCGGCACGAAATAACTTGTGTCCCGCGGTCCCGACATAATTCACTTCGATCATTAGCTTGGGCAGGATCTCTCTCTGCACACCTAGATACCAGTTGTAAACGTAGGGGTCGCGCAGGCCTTCGGGAAAAACCACGGAAGTGACACCCGCCAGATTAGGATTGTTGGGGTCCCAAGCGTTGATGTTGCCCACGGCTGCGACTCCGCTACCCTGAAAATTGAGCGGGTCAGGCGGGCCGGTGAACCGAGGTGCCTCCCCGCTCTGAGATCCGTAGGCAACATTATTAATGTCGCCTACAAGAAAATTATCCGCCAAATTTTGAGAAAAATACGGCAGATTCCAACGGGTGTTGGAGAGCGGGTTGTACNNNCCTCGTAGGACAACCCGAAGCCCCCGCGCAGTGAAGTCTTTCCGTTACCGAACAAATCCCATGCGAAGCCGAACCGGGGTCCGAAGTCGTTGTGGTCACCCGCCCCCAGAGTTTTGGCGGGGGCAAACCCGCCTGGGCCACAGATGCCCGCAAGCTGGGCCAATCGGATTTGTGACGGGGTATCGCAACCCGGTGCCCCGGCCGGCGCACTTGCAGCCTTCACGCGACCGGCACCAGTCGAAATATCGTCAATTACGCTCTGACCCGGTCCCAGCAGGAAAGTAGTCGCCAAGTCATTCAACTCACGATGACGGGTGTAGAGGTCATAGCGAAGGCCCAGGTTTAATGTCAGGCGTCGCGTAGCTTTCCAATCATCTTGAAAATATGCTCCCAACTCCAGATTACGCCAGTGGCGAATATTGGTGGCAAGCTGCGCCGGTTGTCCACTAACAATTCCGGGGTCAACGCCAGCGAATTCCTCGAAGGGCGCATCAGCAGCGAAGAAAAGTGAATCGAAGAAAGCGTAGCTTGGTCGTCCCACGTCCCAAGTGCTGTTTTCCAAATTTCTGCGAACATCAGCCCCCATTTTGAGGCTGTGCTTTCCTTTGCTGATGGATAGCAACTCCGAATACGTGTAGATGTTTTCCTTGAAGAATGCTGGATACCCATTGTACGAGCCGAAGCCAACCGCGCCGTCCACAAAGCCGATCCCAGGGACACCCGGCAGGGTCACGCCTGCGTCACTGATGTTTCCCGCATAACCAGCGCGCACCTCGTTCAATACTGTTGGACTAAAGCTATGGATATAGCTGAGCTGGAAATTCGGGGTGGGGGCTTTGAAGGGCAGCGTGAACCCCCGTAGGGCAGTGGGTTCGCTGAATTGGCCAAATTTATCCGTCGCACGCGACCAATTCATTTGAGAGAAGACTCGGTCATTCGGGCTGAAGTTGTAATCAAGCCGTACAGAAGCTTCATTACCCTGGAAGAGGTTGCCGGTGGAACTAAACCGCTGGTTCTGCGATTGCAGTACGGCAACCGTGTCCAGCAGGAATGGCATATCGCGACCGAACAGCCCGCCTGTTTCTGCAGGAATCGAGCTACAGCCAAGATTCGCGAGGTCGAGCCGATCTTGTGCCGTCACTCCCATTAATTTAGCGAGTTTCGCAGCAATTCCCGCGCTGCTCAAGTCAGAGCAGAGGTACTCAGCAAAGCTGGTGAATACTGAGCCGGAGAAGCCTCCCGATATGTAGTCATTGAGTGTTATGGGATTCCCCCGGGGAGCGTTCGGGGGGAAGTTGCTATAGAGCAACGCCGCAATCGAACCGGGGAAGGTTTGTACCGTGGCCTGTCGAAATTCCTGCGATTCAACAAAGGCCGGTACGGGTGGTGCCGAGGTCAGAAAATGTTCGCCCTGGTACGATGCAAAGAAGAAGAATTTATCCTTCTTGATCGGACCGCCGAGAGTACCACCGAACTGGTTGAAGCGTAGCGGCGGCTTTCTCACTGCTTGCTGGTTCAGGAAGAAGCTGTTGGCATCGAAGACGTCGTTACGCACGAACCACCAAGCGCTGCCGTGATAATCATTCGTGCCTGATTTAGTAACCAGATTCGTGGTCGCACCCGCACTGTTGCCAAATTCGGCCGAGTTGTTCAAGGTCAAGAGCTGAAATTCCTGTACCGTATCCTGAATGGGTAGATTTACGTACCCACCGCTCAGGCCTTTGTTGGAAACCCCGTTGATCAGAAAACCATTGAAGTTCTCCCTCCCGGACACCATTCACCACCGTGTTGGCGCCGTTTTCATACATCACCCCAGTAGCGTTCACCGCCCCCGCCGCCTGTTGGATCAGGTCGTACACGTTGCGCCCGTTCAAGGGCAAGTTGGCGATTTGAGTGGCACCCACGGTTTCTGAGAGCTTGGCGCTCTCTGTGTTCACCGGGGTTGCGCCGCCGACCACCTCCACAGTTTCCACTTGTCCACCTATGGGTAACTCGAAATCAACACGTTGAATGGTGCCGGCATTCAAGATGAGGTCGGTCTTGATCACGGTCTTGAATCCTCGTACCTCAACTGTGATCTTGTAGCTTCCAATGGGGACCTCCCGTGCCGTGTAGAGACCAGAGTCGTTGCTGGTTGTGATCAGCGTAAGTCCGGTTTCCAGATTCTTGACCGTAAGGGTCGCTCCGGGAATGACGG
>QIAR01000596.1 GCA_003225595.1 Acidobacteriota bacterium
CCTCTCGGTTAAACGGTAGCTTAGCCGACCACGGCGCGGATTAGGACTTCGCTCCAGCAGGCCTTGTCCCCTAAGACGTGACAAATAGCTATACATGGAACGGCGGTCGGGACGGGATTGGAGCTTCCGGCACACCTGGTCAGGCGTCACAAAGCCTTTCGCCTCAGAAAAGATCAACAATACGGCTAATTTGGTCATGCCAATGACAAAAGTCCGGCGTCAGTCTCCCACACTACACATGCTAGTGTATGATAACTTAGGAAGCCGAATTGTATTTAGAAGAAACTTCTTTTACAAAGAATTGAGAATTGTAATTTCAGAATAGCGTTTTCTTTCTACTTCTCTGGAGATTTATCTTTATCTTTACAAATTTCCAAGAAGATTTCCTGGTGCTCTTAACTTTTTCCTGAAACTCTAATGAGCGCTCTTAAAAAAGAGCCTTATCTTATGAAAGCAGAAAGAGGCCGTTTCCACGCATAAACTGTCACAATCTTTTTTCTGTGTCGAAATGTAACCTTTTCGACCCACTTGTCCGTGAAGCCGAATATACGGGCATTTGGCGCTCTGTTAAGAGACCCGGGCGGGGGATGGTAAATCGGCTGTTCTGGTCAGCGCTGGAGTGCCACGGGCGGACTTGAAGACGTCCCATTGCCTGCTAACGTCGGCGATGTACGGGTACTGAAATTCCAAGTTGTCCCAATCGTTATTCCTCGTCCGTAGTGGGTGTCCGTACCCGCAAGGTAAGTCACATAGCTAAAGGACAGGTCCAGCGATTGGCTAATGGGATAGTTCGCGCCGGCTCCAAGATGCCAATAGTTTGAATGCAATAGCCGGTCATGGATGGGGAACAGTTGTGGGTCCTGGAAGAGCTGCTCGATTGTGATGATCCCGCCGTGTGTATGTAACCAGCTGCCGAATCCGCGCACGGCGAGCGAGTGTGGCAGAAAATAACCCAAGTCGATATCGACGTTGCTGTGATTCAGAGAAATATCGTCCGACGCATGCTGGACGAAGGCATAGGAGTACTGGGCTTGGACGTAAGCCCTGCGCAAAAATGGTGAAAGCAGGCGGCCGGCACTTATGCCCAGCGCATACTCGCGCAAATCGCGGCCAAACGCTGATTCTCCCCGGTAGTCGTACCCGTGGCTGGGAATGATGAACGAAAAAAATGGTGTCAGGGCCAAGTCCCGTAAGCCGCGGCGCTTCGAGTTCTTGAGCACGTTGTAGTGGAGGTCAAGGTGAAGATCCTGAAACGTGGAATGCGAGCTCCCATTATCTAACACAGCCGGAACAAAAAGGGGTGATCCGAAGGTGAGGTCAGCCGGGTTCCCTGTGTATCTGGTGATGACGTATGGCAGCGAGAGCTCGGCGGTGAACCTGTCGGTGAAGCTGTAACTCAGTCCCAGCAGCAGGTTGGTGGCGCGACTCCTGCCTGCTCCTTGAAGCCTGTTTCCGCTGCTATCGAAGTGGCCGGCAAACGAGATCGTCTGAACTCCGAAAGAGACTGAGCCATCACCCTTGGGAGGCAACCAGGCTTGCGCGGAAAGCAAGACAGGCGCAGCAAGGACAGAAATTACTCCCGCGGTAAATACTACAGAAAGCCTGGATGCTCGTACGCTAGGCATTCGGAGGAGAGCAACTCTACCTCTTAGCTAAAACCTTCGCCTCATCTCGTTTGGCTTTCAGCTCTAGGGCTTCATCGAGCGCCGTGAAGTAGCTGCCAGCTTTCCCGGGCGTCTTGAGTACGACGTGGTAGTGTTTCGCCAACGCGGACGCCTCAGCCTTTGTGCCCTGATTTAGAACCGGCACAACGACGCTGTGCGAGGGCGTCGTCTCCAGCTGTTGTTCGACACTGGCAGCATCCGCCGCATCCGTCACAATGAGGTCGTATTTGCCCCGCCCCAGGGCTTCACTGAGCTCAGACCTGTCATGCACAACTTTCAGGGCTTGGCTCGACTTCTTCAACGCCGATTGCAGAGAGGGGTCCGACATTGCAGCCGCACCTGGAGAGCCCGAACGCTCGTACACAAGGATCGACGCCAAATGTGCGGAAACATACCGGAGCTTGACGGCCCGGCCGAGAGCCAGAACTTTGTCGCCACAACCCGCACTCTGCGTCGTTGCCAGCAGCAGAAATGCGGAACAGCAGGAAACTATTACAAGCAGTCGTTTCATGACGTCCCTCCCCACAAGAGTTTGGAACCGTCCCGGAGCGCCTTGACGTTAAGGTATTGAGTGCTGAAGCGAGTCCGCACGAGCGGCGGACCCACGCCCCCACGGTGTCAGAATGTAAGCCCAAGATGGTGTTGTAGTCAAGGCATTTGTGTTGACGCGACGCTGGCGCAAGACCTAACATCGCGGCTGAAATCTAGCCCTCGGAACGGTGCTTCATGGCGACGAGGGCTTCGCCCACGGGCTGTTCCAATCGAGGACAGCCTGGTGCATGGAGCGTGCTGACCGTGAAGGACTTAGATCTTGGCCGCTACCACATCGCGGAGCAGATTGGCGCCGGAGGTATGGGCGTTGTCTACCGAGCTCGTGACCAGCGCCTCGACCGTGATGTCGCCCTGAAGGTATTGCCGCCCGGCAGTCTCACCGATCAGGCTTCCCGCAGTCGCTTCCGCAAAGAAGCCCTTGCCCTTTCCCGCTTGACTCATCCAAACATTGCGGTTGTGTACGATTTCGACACTCTGGACGACACCGATTTTCTGGTGATGGAATTGGTTCCGGGCATAACGCTCGAAGAAAAATTGGTTGCCGGTCCACTTGATG
>QIAR01000597.1 GCA_003225595.1 Acidobacteriota bacterium
CGAACTGATGGACTCGGTCGACACTACGATCGTGATCCCCAACGAGAAGCTGCTCGGAGTGGCCCAGGACGCCGGATTCTTCGAGTCATTCAAGGTGGCCGATGACATCTTGCGGCAAGGCGTGCAGGGTATCTCGGACATTATCACCATTCCCGGGATCATCAACCGTGACTTCGCCGACGTGAAGGCGATCATGGCGGGAATGGGCTACGCCGTAATGGGTACGGCGACGGCCAGCGGCACGCGGCGCGCGATTGAAGCAGCGCAGAAGGCGATTGCTTCGCCGCTGCTCGAAGCCGGAGCCATCGATGGTGCGCGCGGCATCCTCATCAACATTACTGGCTCGAGCTCACTCAAGTTGGCTGAGGTGCAGGAAGCGTGCACGATTATTCAGACTGCCGCGCACGACGATGCCAACATCATCTTCGGTGCGGTGCTGGATGACAAAATGAAAGATTCGGTGAAGATCACCGTCATCGCCACCGGGTTTAAGGATTCAGATACCCGGCGGCGCCAACAGGAGGTTCGCGACACATTCATCACGGCCCGCGAGCCCGCCGGTTTTTCGGAGCCAGACTTTGATCCCGAGCCTGTGCCCGCGGCGGTTGCGGTCCAACAGCCCATGGCGGAGGCGTCCATGGGACAGAGCGGGGTGATCTCGCTCAGCGCAGGTCGCGGCATGGTAGCCAACTTGGAGCAGGATGATCTCGATGTTCCAGCCTTCCTCCGCAAGCGCGGGGAGGTGATGTGATTTGCCTTAGTAAAGACGCTGTCTGATGACTGCTGCAGCGAGGTACCATGTCATGGCATGGCTTCGCAGGCTGCTGAAAAACTCCGGCCACTGCATATTTTGGGGAGGGCACGACTTCGAGCCTGCCCTGTCTTGCCGAAGCCCTGAGCGAAGCCGAAGGGGAAGCCGAAGGGTGCCGTCAAGCACCTTTTCCTTTTGTCATTCGTTGCGGGCATCACGATTGGTCATGAACCCCGATGGAGCTGCAATGACACCGTCATTCAGCGATGAACAGGTTTTCGGCGAACGGCCATTCATCGTCGATCCACTGTGCTTGGCAACGAAAACCTGTGGCCATGGCGATGCGCAATAATTCGTGGCGAGAATACTTGTGACTGCTTTCTGTCCAAATCGTCTCGCCCTCGAGAAACGTAACGGAAAGATCGGCTTCAGGAATAGCTACGGTCTGTTTTCGTTTGGAGCGAACGTGCATTTCCACGCTGCGCGCTTCGCTGTTGAATCTTGCGACATGCTCGAACTGCTGCAGGTCGAAATCGCCATCGAGCTCCCGATTGATGCGGGCGAGCAGATTCAGATTGAAGGCCGCCGTTACCCCAAGCGGATCATCATAGGCCTCGATCAGTTGAGGAATCGGTTTCTCCAGGTCGGTCCCCAATAGGAGTGCATCGCCGGGTTGCAGGATTCGGCGGACTTCCCGAAGGAATTTCGTCCCCGCTGGCCGGTCGAAGTTTCCAATGGTACTTCCCAGGAATAGCACGAGTAGGTGCTCGTCGTCCTCACGTCGCGCAGCGACCTCCAACAGACCATCCAGGTACTCGCGCTCAAAGCCCACGATACTGATCGACTCGAGATCGCTGAGTTCGCGCTGGCACATGGCGAGCGCGGTTGCGGAAATTTCGATGGGACAATAGTAGGTTTGTTGCCGACGGCAAAGCGCCTCGAGGATCCACCGCGTTTTCTTGCCGCTGCCGCTTCCCAACTCCGCCACGATCACCGGTCTTGCGATCCTGTCGACGATGTCACTGGCGTGTCGTCGCAGAAGCCGCTCGTCGGCCCGAGTCAGACCATATTCGGGCAGTACGCTGATGACCTCGAAAAGTGCGGACCCGACGTTGTCATACAGATATTTTGAAGGCAGTTCCTTCTGCCGCGGTTCGGTGAGTCCGGCGCGTACGTCTGCTGCGAATTCATATAAGGGATCGGCGGTTATCGCATGTGTCTGCATTGGATGCCCCCTAATTGCTCACACAGCGAAATCCCGCATAGACGTATTGATAGTGTGGCTGAAACCAGTTGCGGAAAGACCGGCGCAGCATGCAGGCAGCGGTGCGGGTAGAGCCACCTTTGAGCACGTAATGCTGCCGGTCGAAGAAATCAGCAGAGTAGCCGCGATAGAACGGGAACGGCTCGAACCCGGGGAAAGGTTCAAACACGCTCGAAGTCCACTCCCATCCGTTCCCCAGCATGTCGGCAACGCCAAACGCGCTCTGGCCTGCGGGGAAAGCGCCGACCGGAGTTGGATCCCAACGGTGAAAATCGAAGTTCCCGAGTTTCGCACCAGGCGCGTCCACGCCCCAGGGGTAAGGTCTTTCAAAGCCGTCGGGCATACCATACGCCGCACGATGCCATTGCGCTTCGGTGGGCAAGGCTTTCCCGGCCCAGCGTGCATAAGCGCTCGACTCCGCCTGACTTACGTAAACTGGCCAATCCAGGGGGAGCGGCACCTCGTCAAACATCGTTTGGTAGTACCAGCTATCACCGACGCGCTTCCAGAAGACGGGATGAGAGATGTTGTGCGTTGTCTTCCAGTTCCAATCCGCATCCGCCCAGAAAGCTCGATCGCCGTAGCCAGCTCCTACAATAAATTTGAGATACTGGCCGTTCGTTACTTTGTACTGGTCAATCGCGAATTCGGGAACCCCGACTGTCTTCGATTCGTATTCGTTGTCCCAACCGAAGACGCCAGTATCCGCTCGTGAAAGCCCAAGGGTTGCCGAGCCGGCGGGAATTTCGATCATCCTGGAAATTACAGCAGGAACCATAAGCTCAGGCTTCCCGTGTTTTCGAATTTTCCGCTGGAGCGGCAACTGATGGAGCATGTACGTCAAGGTTTCCGCATGCATCAGCCGATGCTCAATAGCGACGTTCAGCAGCAGGCTCGTAGAAAATTCCTCCTGCCCGACGGGCTTCGAATCGGACAGCAGCGCAGCTTCGAGCCCTCCATCGAGGCTTTCCCGAAGTCGACTGGTGTAGTTTCGTACGTCCGCCAAAGAAGGCCAATCCGTGGGCCGGTCCGACGGCAGTCCTCCCCCCACAGGATCAATACCAAAAGCAAATAGTCGGTCGAATTCCGGACTGAACGGCTTAAGCCCCGAGACGCGCTCGCGCAGAAGGTTCCAATCGAATGCCTCGAGGTGCCCGAGATAAAAAATGATCCGGTGCCTCTCTGGAATCGGCCGCTCGTAAAGAGAATCGGGTCGGACCAGATCGAAGAGTTCGTCGGTTCGGACGCGAGCCTCCGTTAGGCGCTCAAACAGTTCATGCCCTACTTCGAAATTCTTTTGAGCAGTAAGCACTTGTGACCACTTGTGACCTCCCTAGTCGTACAGCAACTTCCTCACTTTCTCTGGTTTGAACTCGCTCCAGACCACCCGAGTCAGTGCGGCCAGCCTCGGTCGCGCTCTGGCATAGATGCCACTTTTCTGCCCGATGACTCATGTTTTGTAGCTTTCTTTACGGGCCGCCGACGCCGCTTCGCCCAGTCGAATGTTGCAGATTTCTCGAAAGGGCTACCCTCGAAAGGCCTAACATAGTCGAGCTGTTGTCCCGTGTATCCTCGGCAATACTGGGGAACAAGGAGGAAAGAGCATGTACATTCAGGATGAAAACGAACTCGCTCAACTGCTCCGAGAAGCCGCTGAGGCCCACCACTCCTTCGAGA
>QIAR01000584.1 GCA_003225595.1 Acidobacteriota bacterium
CGTGGACGGCTGCTGCAAGATAGCTGCGAGCACTTGTCCTTGAGCAGTGAGCTTGTCTTCAGTCACGCTGCGCGTACTTGCAGAGTCGTCTTCACGTTAGAGTGACGGAGCAGGTTCTGGACGGCCTTCACGTCGGTCTTCGTGCGAACAAGGAACGAAGCAAGGCTGTGGCGCAGGTTGTGATATCCGAATCTACGCGAGTCATCCTTCGTCAACACACCGGCCTTGACCGCTGGTCGCAGGTAATCTTCCACCAGCATGTTCGCGCAGCGTGGCTTTCTGCCCTTCAGCTTCATGCTGGGAAATACCCAGTTCACTGGGGTGAGAGTAGGGCGACTCCTGCTGCCAGCGTTGCATCGACTCTGCCAGCAAAGAATGCAGCGGCGCGGGTGCGTTCGACGCGTTCGTCTTAGGCGTACCGATGCGACCATGCACCCATGTGCGACGTACGTGAATGGGTTGGTTCGCGAAGTCAACATCCTGCCATTGAAGGGCCAAGCATTCTGAAATCCGAAGACCCGTCCCAGCTGTCAAGAGCGTCAGCGTTCGTTCAGCCTCCATCAGCGCTTGCTGGGCGCAACGGCCTCAGCCGTCTTGAGTTTGACGGCAATATCTATAAACGCGAGGGCGGCGCGGCTCAAGGCCTTGTCTTTGCGGAAAACCAGAGCCAAATCGCGGCGGATCTGGGCATCCGAAATCGATATGGCGGCGAGCGCATTGGCACGGAGATCTCCGAGCACATTAGAACGCGCAATGAAACCTACGCCAACGTCGGCCGCTACAAACCGCTTCAGCAGTTCGCTAGAGTCAAGTTCGATGGCGTAGTGAGGCTTAAGTCGGCGCTCGTGAAAGAGATTTTCCAGCGCATCCCGGGTGTGGCCCGCCTTCGGGATAACGAGCGGGAATTTCGCTGCTTCGGCTACCGTCGCCGACTCCACCTTGGCCAGAGGATGATGTGGCGGCGCGATGATGATGAGTTCATCGCGGTGAAGCAGCACCACGGTCAGCCGAGTGTCGGCGATCGGCATGGAGACGACGCCGAAATCTACCGAGTTGTCGATCACCGATTCGAGAATTTTGCCGTAATCGTAGCGCTTGATATTCACGGCAACATCGGGGTGTTGCTTCTTGAACTCGGCGAAAACCTCGGGAAGGATATGCAGACATGTCCCTTCGTTGGCGCCGACGATGATCTCGCCGCGTGGCACGCGCTCGGTCTCGCCGATGGCAGTAAGGACCACCTTGCGTGCTTCAAGTGTTTCTTCAGCATATTTCCGAAACAACTTGCCAGAGGCGGTGATGGAAACTTTGCCGCCGGAGCGATCGAGCAACCTGGCGCCGACTTCTTCCTCGAGAGCTCGGATCTGCGATGAGATGGCGGGCTGGGTGCGGAAGCGCTTCTCCGCAGCGCGGGAGAAGGAGGATAGGCGCGCGTCTTCGAGGAAGGTCTCTAGCTGGTCAAAGTCCATAACAGCGCAGGCTGTGGCACGGCGCGACAGGGGCTAAAATGCTAGGTGCTGAACTGCTACCTGCATTTCCATCTCGCAACTATCTTAAAATAAGCCGCTTGAATGGTATAAACTCCCCTTATCGCCGCCATAAAAACAATCAATTTCCTTGCACAGGCTCCGAACGCCTAAACTTGGGTGGACCTGCACAAGCGACAGATTGTAGCAGGCGCACATTTTTATCCCTATCTTCCATGGCAGTTTTCATCGCGACCGCGGCCGCAGTCAGGATGTGTGTGGACGCGTCGCCAATTCAGCGCCCGGGTGTATCCCCGGCGGCGCAAAGGAACGATACATGGCTGATCCGAAAACGGCTGATCCCAAAACTGTCCTGGAGTTCGTGAAGAAAAACGGAGTCAAGCTGCTCGACCTTCGCTTCACCGACTTGCCGGGACTGTGGCACCACGTTTCCTATCCCATCGACCAGCTCTCAGAGTCCTCATTTGAAGAGGGCTTTGGTATGGACGGCTCGTCTATTCGCGGCTGGGCGGCCATTCACGAGAGCGATATGCTGCTCATGCCGGACCCGAATTCTTACATGCTCGACCCCTTCACGGAGGTTGCCACGCTGGTGATGGTGTGCGACGTTATTGACCCGGTCACCAAGCAGCGCTACGATCGCGACCCGCGCTACATTGCCCGCAAGGCCGAAATGTACCTGAGCTCGACCGGCATCGCGGACACCGCCTATTTCGGCGCCGAAGCTGAGTTCTTCATCTTCGACAATGTCCGCTTCGATCAGCGCGAGCAGCACGGCTTCTATTTCATCGACGCAGAAGAGGGACGCTGGAATTCCGGCCGCGTAGAGAACAATCTTGGCTACCGTCCGCGGTACAAGGAAGGTTACTTCCCCGTGCCTCCCACCGATCATTACCAGGACCTGCGCAGCGAAATGGTGATAACCATGCAGAATTGCGGCCTAGAGGTGGAGTGCCATCACCACGAAGTCGCAACCGGTGGCCAGACTGAGATTGATCTCAAGTTCGATTCTCTGGTGCGCTCGGCCGACCACATGATGCTCTACAAGTACGTTGTGAAGAACGTGGCCAACCAGTACGGCAAAACGGTGACCTTCATGCCTAAACCGATCTTCCAGGACAACGGTAGCGGCATGCACACCCATCAGTCACTGTGGAAGGGCAGCAAGCCACTGTTTGCGGGCGACGGCTATGCCGGAATGTCGCAACTGGCATTATGGTACATCGGTGGATTGATCAAGCACGGGCCAGCGCTTTCGGCGATCATCGCGCCCACCACGAACTCCTACAAGCGCCTGGTACCGGGCTTTGAAGCCCCGGTGAATTTGGCATACTCGCGGCGCAACCGCTCGGCGGCATGTCGTATCCCGATGTACTCGGCATCACCCAAGGCGAAGCGCGTGGAATTCCGTCCGCCCGATCCCAGCTGCAATCCCTACATGGCGTTTGCGGCGATGATGATGGCGGGATTGGATGGCGTCGAGAACAAGATGGATCCAGGCCAACCGCTCGACAAAGACATTTACGATCTTGGTCCGGAAGAACTGGCGAAGGTACCGTCGATGCCGGGCTCGCTCGAAGACGCGCTCGATGCCTTGGAAAAAGACCACGGCTTTCTGCTCAAAGGCGACGTCTTCACCGAGGAACTGCTCAGCACCTACATCGAATACAAGCGCTCAAAGGAAGTGGACGCGGTGAGACTGCGCCCGCATCCCC
>QIAR01000585.1 GCA_003225595.1 Acidobacteriota bacterium
CAACGCGTGTCCCCAGAACAGAGTGGCCCAAGCCCAAACAGGCGTCGCCAAGCCTACGGCAAACGCTGCAAATGCAGCTCCGCTAATTGCGCTGCCGAGTCTCAGCGCGATCAGAAACAGGCACGCGCATGCCAAAGCGGTGGGCAGCGAGACTCCGAAGAGTGTTGCGAAATACGATATTATGACTACGCCTCGCGGCGAAACCGGATTCACTCCGGCCATACGCAGGATCGGCCTGACCGCTGCTACTGCGGGCAACGCAAGCAGGGCTAGCCCCGGCGCTTTGTCGGAATAGTAATGCCCCTGGTAAAGTGCCTTATCCTCTGTGTTCCCATGATAGGCATCTATGCGCAACGTGCGCTGCTCGATAATGGCACGTATCAGGTCGAACCGGGAGTTCTGATTCCAACCGCCGCCCTCATAGAAATATGCGTAGGAAATGAAGAGCACGGCGGCAATCAGCAACGCACGAGCTCGAACGCAGTCAGAACTGTCCCGCGCGGCCATTCTCATCGCAAGCATTCCAGGATGATGTGAGAGTAGGGAATGGGCAGCAGGTCGTGCCGGATGCTGGGCTTGACATTGGAAAACACTCGCGACGCGATCTGTACATACCCTTCTTCGCTACGCACGAACTGCCCACGATCACGTGCCAGAAGATAATGCGCCGCGATTGATTGATCATTGGTCCACACGCCATCGAGAGTTACCAATTTGCCGCCCGGCTTGAGAGCCTCGCGTGCGATCTGAAATAGCTGCAAGGCTTCCGGGTCGTCGAGGTGATGCACGATCGCCAATGCCAGAACGATGTCGAAATAAGATGGTTGCGACAGCGTGTACTGGCTCACGCGCTCACACATGAATTTCGCCTGGGGGAATTTCTTGCGCGCCTGCTCAACATATTCGGCGCTGGCGTCAAATCCCACGTATTCCGACTGCGGTAAGTACGGAACAATCGTTCCCGGCCCGCAGCCGATTTCCAGGATGCGATCGCCCTTTCGCGGCCGGATGTATTCTTCCACGAGTATTCTGCTGCGCCTCGGGCCGCCGATCACGTTCCAGAAGAGCTGGTAAACCTGCGGAACCCGCAGCATTGAGCGAATTGTTTTGATCATGAATTTCGATTACGATGATTGCCGTTACGATTGCCTCGCAAGATACGCCCAGCTTCATCGAAACACAACCGGAGTGCCCGCGCCAGTAGACGATGGCGGTTCTCTATGAGAGTGATCATCCTGGCAGGAGGTTTCGGGACGCGCCTGTCCGAAGAAACCTCCGTCAGCCCCAAGCCCATGCTGGAAATCGGGGGCAAGCCGATGCTCTGGCATATCATGAGCATCTACGCCAGCCATGGCTTCAAGGATTTCCTCGTTGCCTGCGGCTACAAAGGCGAGGTGATCAAGCAGTACTTTCATAGTTTTCTCGTGCACAACAGCGATTTGTTCATCAATCTGAAAAACGGCTCTTGCAACGTGGCTAACTCCGCCGTGCCCGACTGGCAGATTGGAGTCGTCGATACCGGCCTCAATACCTTGACAGGCGGCCGTCTCCTGCGCCTGAAGAATCTGATCGGCGATCAGACCTTCATGGTTACATACGGTGACGGCCTGGCGGACGTCAATATCAAGTCGCTCGTGGCCTTCCATCGTGGCCACGGAAAACTTGCCACTATCAGCGCAGTGTCTCCTATCGCGCGCTTCGGGAGGCTCGAACTAAACGGAGACCGCGTCGCTCAGTTTGCGGAAAAGCGGCAGACGGGCGAAGGCTGGATCAATGGCGGCTTCTTTGTCTTCGAACCCGGCGTGCTGGATTACATTGACGATGACCAGACCTCGCTTGAAGGTAAGCCACTCGAGAATCTGGCAGCTGAAAGCCAGCTGATGGCTTATCGCCACCGGGGCTTCTGGCACCCTATGGACACGATGCGTGACAAGCAGTACCTCGAGTCGCTGTGGGCCAGCGGCAAGGCGCCGTGGAAAGCCTGGTGATGGCGGATTCCTTCACTTCGTTTTATCGCGGCAAGAAAGTTCTTGTCACCGGACATACCGGGTTCAAAGGCGGCTGGCTTACGGCCTGGCTCAAGATCCTGGGAGCCCATCTCATCGGTTTTGCTCTCCCGCCCGAAACGCGTCCTAACCTTTTCGATGCGGCTACCACCGACCGCAACATGATTTCGTTGTTCGGAGACATCCGAAACTTCAACGAGATCTCGGATGTCTTCTTCGAGCGCGCTCCCGAAATCGTCATTCACAATGCTGCCCAGCCGCTGGTGCGCCGCTCGTATCGCGAGCCAGTAGAAACTTACGCGACTAATGTGATGGGGACGGTACACGTCCTCGAAGCTGCCCGGCAAACGCCATCGGTGAAGGCAATTGTCATTGTCACCAGTGACAAGTGCTACGAAAATCGCGAGTGGTTCTGGGGATACCGAGAAGAAGATGCCATGGGCGGACACGATCCTTACAGCTCAAGCAAAGGCTGTGCCGAGCTGGTAACGACCGCCTATCGCCGCTCCTTTTTCAATCAGAATGGAACTGCTGCAGTCGCTACCGCACGCGCCGGCAATGTGATCGCTGGTGGCGACTGGTCGGAAGACCGGCTTGTGCCGGATATTGTACGGGGAATCTCATCTGGGGCCCCGATTGTGATCCGCAGACCCACATCGGTTCGCCCTTGGCAGCACGTGCTCGAACCTATTCGTGGATATCTTCTGCTTGCGCAACGCCTTTGGGAATGCGGTCATGGCTTCGCGGAACCGTGGAACTTCGGTCCGCGCGATGCAGATGCTGTCTCTGTTGCCGAATTCTCCCAGCGGATGATTTCACTGTGGGGCAAGGGCCAACTGAAAATTCAGCCGGATGCCGCCACCCCGCACGAAGCCCAATCCCTGCGCCTGAACTGTGACAAGGCGCGCCGACAACTGGGGTGGCAACCAGTGGTTACACTTGACCAGGCTCTAGAGTGGACGGTGGAGTGGTATCGCTTGTACTACGAGAATCCCGCGTCTGCCCTGCCCGTAACGGAGACTCAAATCCGGCGTTACATGCGAGACACCTGCGCATGAAAGGCTTCCGCTCCGCCCTCGTGAGTGGCGCGACCGGTTTTATCGGTTCAGCGCTGGTGCGCCGTCTGCTGGCGGAGAAAATCGAGGTCACG
>QIAR01000586.1 GCA_003225595.1 Acidobacteriota bacterium
CGGGGCGCTGTCCCTGCAGGGTGGAGGGCAAGCGCGCCTGTTCCCACCTGGACATGGGCGGGCGCGGATCCCGGTCCTGACACAAGCAATCAAGACTTGAGCACAGGCGGTGGGGGTCGCCGCCGGCAAGGAGAGCAATGGCACCCGTTGACGATAAGGTGAAACAGATCATCGTGGAGCAGTTGGGAGTGGATGAGGGCGAGGTGACATCCAACGCTTCGTTCGTGGACGACCTGGGCGCCGACTCGCTCGACACCGTCGAGCTGGTGATGGCTTTTGAAGAGGCTTTCGAGATCGAGATTCCCGATGAAGATGCGGAAAAAATTCGCACGGTGCAGGACGCGATCGACTATATCGGGAAGCACGCGAAAGGCGGGAAGTAGTTGGGTCGAAGGGTCGTAGTCACCGGTCTGGGCCTGATCTGTGCAGTCGGGAACACCACGGACGAGACGTGGAAGAACCTGCTCGCCGGCAAAAGCGGAGTGGCGCGGATTACACAGTTTGATCCCTCCAATTTTGCCTGCCAGATCGCGGCCGAGGTCAAGGGTTTCGACCCGCTGAAGTTCGTCGACAAGAAAGAACTCAAGAAGATGGGCCGCTTCATCTACCTCGCCCTGGCCGCGACAGATGAGGCGATGAAGATGTCGGGGTTGGAAGTCACGCCCGAACTTTCGACTCGAATCGGGGTGCACATCGGATCCGGTATCGGTGGTTTCGATGTGATCGAACGCGAGCACAGCAATCTGCTGAACGGGGGTCCTCGCAGAATTTCTCCCTTCTTTATTCCGGCGGCAATCGTGAACCTTGCGGCCGGACATGTCAGCATTCGCTATCGCGCCAAGGGGCCAAACGAGGCTACCTGCACCGCTTGTACCTCGAGCGCGCACTCGGTGGGCGACGCTTACAAAATCATTGCGCGCTGCGACGCCGAGGTGATGATTGCCGGCGGCACCGAGGCTGCCATCACGCCTATGGGTGTCGGCGGGTTCGCGGCGATGAGAGCACTTTCCACGCGCAATGATGAACCTGAGAAGGCCAGCCGCCCGTGGGATTCGGGCCGCGACGGCTTCGTCATCGGCGAAGGCGCAGGGATACTCATCCTAGAAGAACTGGAGTTGGCACGACGGCGTGGAGCTAGGATTCTGGGGGAGATCATTGGTTACGGCATGAGCGCCGATGCTTATCACATCACCCAGCCGGCTGAGGAGGGCGATGGCGCTTATCGCGTGATGATGAACACGCTGGCAGACGCCAAGGTGCAGCCGCAACAGGTGGGCTACGTAAATGCGCACGGTACTTCCACCGACATCGGCGATAAGCTGGAGACGATCGCCATCAAGCGGGCGTTCGGCGACCACGCTTACAAATTGGCGGTGAGTTCCACGAAATCTATGACCGGGCACCTGCTGGGTGGTGCGGGCGGCTTAGAAGCGGGCATCACGGTGCTGGCGCTGCGCGATCAGATCTTGCCTCCAACCATCAATCTCGAGAACCCCGATCCCGATTGCGATCTGGACTACGTGCCGAATAAGGCGCGCAAGGCCGAAGTCGAGTACGCGATGTCTAATTCATTCGGCTTCGGCGGGACCAACGGAGCGCTGCTCTTCCGGCGGTGGGCCGAGTGAACTTGCCAAACCGCACTGCACACCGAGAAAATTGATGACTGGCGATTGGGCATCTCAGAACCGTGCCCGTCGTCGATGGGACCTAAAAAAACCCTTATTCCAGCCCTTTTTGGGCAAGAGCTACTGACCACATTCGAGCCGGGCCAGGCCTGGGCAGGTCGGAGAGCCAACCGCACGAGAGCAAAGCCGCGAGTGGAAGGCGCACGCTTACCCCAGCCAGGCACGCTTTTTGGAATGACCAACTTAGCCGGCATTGCATTCGGAGTAACCGTACTTCTGTAACCTCACATTGGCCTCCAATCCTTTGCCAAGGCTGGGCATGCAGGAGAGAATAGGTTACATGATTGCACCAAATCCGGTTATGGAAAAAGCCTTCGCCAGCGCGCTCGCAGCTATTCCCAACCGTAAGAAGTCTACAGCCCGGGCCGCCCTTGTCAATTTAGAAGAACCGGCCACAACCATCCTAGTGGACTGTTTTCGGCAATTCGGGATTGAAACTGTCTTGATGGCGGGCGAAGCGGCGGAGCGCCTGCATCGCGAGAAGTTCGAGGCATGCGTACTCAAACTCGGTCCCGGCGCGGAAGCGGTCATGGAATCCTCGAGAACGTCGCCTTCGAACAGCCGGATGGTGATTTACGGACTGGGAGGCAGCGCGCAAGAGGCGATGCGCTACTCGAAGTATGGCATAAATGCTGTATTCCATGAGCCCTTGGAGCGTTCCGCGGCTCTGAAGCTGGTGCGGGCGACACAAATGCTAGTGCTGCACGAATTCCGCCGCTACGTGCGCATCCCGGTGATGACAGAAGTCTCTATCGTCCCAAAGAGCGGGCGCCGTTTTAGTGCAACCAGCTTGGAGGTCAGCTCTGGAGGCATGTCGATCAAAAGTACGGAAGACCTGGGAACCGGCCATACCGTCGAGGTGTCATTTGCTCTCTTGACGCTTCCCCGCATCTGGGTGCGCGGTACCGTGACCT
>QIAR01000587.1 GCA_003225595.1 Acidobacteriota bacterium
TACTACGGGTCCGCGGTCGAGGGCATCCCGCAACGAGAACTTTTTCCCGTCTAGAGTATCGAGCGCGAAATCGGGGGCACTTTTGCCCGGGGCTAATGCTTCCATTTCTCGTCCTCCGAAAATGTCGCGGAACCACTTCACTTGTCGGTCTCTTCCACCTCGCTATTAGATGATCTTGGCAGCCCGCAGGATTTTTCGTGTCAATCCCGTTAGAGGTAATTTTGGGAGACGTGACTTCGTGACCCAGCACCCCTTTACCGATGGCGCCGGCTCCTGCGCGACGCCTACCAAATAGTCGGTCACCGTAATTGAGTGTCGGAATGTCATCCATGTCTTTGGTTCGTGGTTGGGAGCACAAATTTCGGGCAACTCCCACATGCCCCGCATGAGGGACGCGTCCTCAGGCCGCCTCACAAGAAAAACGGAACCATCCTGGCAATCGAGTGCGTAACAAATCTCCCGTTTTTTCTGGTACGCCGTTTTGTCTTCCCTCGCCTCTGCCCCTCTCGTTACACACAGATTCAGCACTGGACACAGCAGGCACTTTGGCCGTCGCGGCAAGCACACCGTAGCTCCTAGTTCCATGATCGCCTGGTTGAAGTCTCCGGGTCGCCGCCTACTCAAAACACGCTCGGCCGCACCCCACAGTTCTTCTCCAGTCAGAGTCTCGCCCAGTACCCGCTGTAGCACCCGCTTCACGTTTCCGTCCACTACGGCCACGGGTTCTCTGAATGCAATGCTGGCGATTGCCGCCGCAGTGTAGCGCCCAATGCCCGGCAGGGTTCGCAAGCTTCCCGGCCCTGCTGGGAGTTTCCCACCAAATTCCTTCACGACCTTTTTCGCCGCGGCGTGCAGCATGCGGGCACGACGGTAATAGCCCAATCCGCTCCACACAGCCAGCACCGACGAAAGCCGCGCCCTCGCCA
>QIAR01000588.1 GCA_003225595.1 Acidobacteriota bacterium
GCCCCGTTCCGTGTGTATCAGCAACTGTCGTTTCTGCATTCAGATCAACGTGTGCTTTTAGTTGGAGCTATTATTGAGCCTCGGCCATCTTCGGGAGCCAGATTGCGAAAGCAACAAATTGTCCGGCGCCACCGAAGAGCGGGCTTCGCGGGCATTGTACGGTTGTCGCCGCTCAGGCTTCAAACGATACCTGTGCATGCACCCGCAAGTAACTTGTCCACAGTTGCGTTGCCATAGAGGATCTTTACAAACTTTTGACAACTAAGCTCAAACCGGGCGCATCGAACTTTGCACAAGCGAATTGGAGCCGAACGCCTGTGAATCAAAAGGCCTGGCATGCCCTCGCCGTGCCTGTTTGTTTGTCTCTGCTGCTCGCCTGTGGTGGCGGCAACTCCAGTCCGCCACCGGCACCGGTATCCGTAAGCGTTTCCCCACCGAGCGCCGATGTCGCAACCAACACTACCCAACAATTCAGGGCCACGGTGACCGGTACCAGCAACACCGCAGTGAACTGGAGTGTTGCCGGCGTAACTGGCGGCAACGCCACAGTGGGCACAATCTCTTCGACGGGGCTGTACACGGCTCCCTCATCGGTTCCGAGTCCGGCAACTGTTCCGGTAACGGCTGCCGCGCAAGCGGATCCGACAAAGTCCGGAGCCGCAACGGTCACGATCGTCAAACAAGAGATAAACCAGCAGGCGCAGCCCTTTCCTATCGAGCTCGGCACGACCGGCGGGAATGTCAAGGACTCCACCACGCAGGGCAATATCATTACCTGCTGCTCAGGAACCTTGGGCGCACTGGTCTCGCGCGGAGGACCTACGTTTCAGTTCATTCTGAGTGCCAATCACGTACTGGCACGATCGGACCAAGCGACGACAGGCGAGGCGATTTCGCAACCTGGTTTAGTTGATAATAATTGCAAGCCACGTATTACCGTTGCCAACCTCACACAAGCGGCGCCGCTCAAGACCAGCAACGTAGATGCGGCGATTGCCGCTGTCGTGGCTGGAGCAGTAGATACCAGCGGTAAGATCCTGGAGTTTGGTACTCCAAATACGCAACCGGGCGCGCCGGCCAGCACGACAGTCACGGCTGCCATCAACATGCCAGTAGCAAAAAGCGGGCGCTCTACCGCCCTGACTTGCTCATCGGTCCAATCCATCAACACGACGGCACCGGTCGACTACCACACCAGTTGTGCTGACGGGACAAAATTCACCGTCACCTTCACCAACCTCATCATGGTGAGTGGTGGTAGTTTCAGCGCCAGCGGAGATTCAGGCTCGCTGATCGTGAATTCGCAGACTGCCCAGCCCGTGGCCTTGCTTTTTGCGGGGAATAGCACCAACACGGTGGGGAACCCGATTCAACCTGTCCTCGCCGCGCTAAAAGATCCGGTGACGAATGCGATGCCTATGGTCGTTGGTGGGGCACAGCATCCGATCGCCTGTCCTGCGGCCGCAGCGGTCCAGGCGAGTACGGTCGCGGTTGCGGAGGCGGAAGTGAAGCGGGCGACGGATGTTAAAACTCAGCATGAGGCAGCGCTCATGGCTGATCCAGCCGTGATCGGAGTCGGTGTTGGGGCCAGCGAAGACAGTCCGGAGGAAGCCGCTGTAGTGATCTACGTTGATAAGGAAAAAGCCCACGCCCCGATTCCTGCTGTGATCGATGGCGTCCGAACTAAGGTGATCGTCACAGACCGGTTCCGCGCGACCGCGAACAATACTACAGACGCGAGCCAACGGGACCCAACTTGAAGAAGCCCTGCCCGACTCTGAAGTTGCTCGTGCCACTGCTGTAAAAGAAAAACACGTGACCGGATTGATGTCCGACCCTGCAATTATCGGAGTCGGCGTAGGCAGGAGTGCGGATGAACATTCAAGCGCCGCACTTGCGATCTACGTCGACAAGAGCAAGATATCTGGCCCGATTCCTGCTGAAATTGATGGTGTGCGGACGAAAGTGGTTCGAACCGATCGCTTCCGATCATATGGCTGGGGCAAAGAAGAAACACCAGTCCCGGCTGCCTGCCGTCAGACAGCGAAGCCCGCGCATTAGGACGGCTTCCAAGTTACATCCGCTGAGAAGCGAACAGTCTCAGACATGCATGGAAGAAGCCTGATTGACGCCAGGCCTGCCGCCTCGTCCTACTTTCCTTCTGGCCCTCCAACGGCATGCGCAATCGCCACCCAGCCTGCCTTCTGCTGTTGCCACACGGTCATCATTCGTACCGGGGCGTTGGAAAGCGGCTGACCATTGCTCGTGCCGCTCATCGTGGCGGTGTAGGCCACCACGTATGTGTTGCCGTTCAACTCAGTCTGGAACTCGCCCAGCGAGTAGTCTTGCAATTGCAGTTGCTTCAAGTGATTGAGAGTTGCGGCACGATCGAGCTGCCCAGTTGGCATGACAGAAATGTAGTTCGATGCCAGGCGCTTCTCTACTTCATTCCAGTGCTGGGCTTTCACTTCCTGCCAGAACACGCGTTCCAGATTCTCGCCTCCGGTGACATCCGAAAAAGTCTTCGGTGGGCGCTCCTTCCAGATGGTGCATCCCGGAAGCGCAACACACAGCAATACGAGCAATATCAGGCGTCGAAACATGGTGCGATTGTACCGTAGGCATTGCTACAGCTTTGGATTCGGGTCGGCCGTGTGGGCGCGGGCTCTGACGCGCATATGGATGACTTTCCCATCATTACACGAATCGGAGGTGATCGGCCTTCTGGGTCGGACACCCTCCCCCGATTCCGGCGACTACGCGATACTATGGTTAGCACATCGAGTGCTCTGGGGTTGACCCTGATATGAGAGTCGCGAAATAATGACCGTGCTCGGCATCCGCAACTCACGCGTGGAAGTTACGCCTGGATTTACACAGGAAGAATATGAGCGACTTCGAACGCAAGGTGGAAGAGGCTTCCGCACGGGTCAACCGATCCGTGGCCAATGTCGTCGAGAGCGTGGAAAAAGAGACGGCGGAGATCATCAACTACCTCAACAACGAGGTAGTGCCCGCGGTTCGTTCGCACTCCACGAAAGCGTTGCGAGTGGCTGCGGAGAAGCTCGCCCGCCTGGCAGACTATCTCGATCAACAAAAAGCCGGGCAATAGCAGGGTTGAAACTCTGCGTCCTATTTTCTGTCCTTGTACTGCCTGTATTTCTCACCGGTTGCGGAAGGCACAAGCAGGCACGCGTGAACGTGCCTCCTCCGCCACCCATCGCCCAGCCTGAAACGCAAACCGCAACTCAGCCGTCGAAACCCGAGCCAGAGAAGGCAGGCGAGCAGCAAACTCTTTCGGTTCCTCCCGGCGCCAAGCCCATTTATGAGGAGAGCGGCACTGCCAGTTGGTACGGACCGCCTTATCACAATCGTCGCGGCTCAAACGGCAAGGTCTACAACATGCACGCCATGACGGCCGCGCACCGCACAGTTCCGTTGGGCTCGATTGTGCGGGTCACGAATCTTAAGACTAGACACTCGGCCATCGTGCGCATCACTGATCGGGGACCGTTCATCCGAGGGCGCATTCTTGATCTTTCTCTGGCCGCTGCCAAGGAAGTGGACGTTTGGCTTCCCGGAATCGCAACCGTAAAGATGGAAGTGCTGCAGGCCCCTGCGCCCCTCGATACAGGTGGACGTTGGGCGGTGCAGATTGGCGCCTTCGATGCGGAAAAGACCGCAAATCAAATGGTCGACCACATCTCCCGCCGCTATCACACCGCCAAAGTGCTGCGCTTTAGTAGCCCGGTGGGCGACTGGTGGGTGCGAGTGCGGGTGCAGGACGATGACCGCAAGCGTGCCGAAGAAATCACCCGCGATACCCATACTCCCGAAGGCTCGATTTTCCTGGTGAGACTAGATTAAGAAGGTCGCAACAGCTAGGTGGCAGGTAGCAGTCACCGCCGTAGCGGAGAGCTGTAGGGTGTGAGGATATGGATCTCACGCCGTCAGCTGTACACCGGCCAGCGCTCTCCTCACCGCCAACAGCTCTTTCAGCATGCCGCGTAGCTTTGTTGACTCCACCGCGTTCGCCCCGTCGGATTTCGCTTCCTTGGGATTGTCATGGACTTCCATAAACACGCCGTCTACACCCGCCGCCACGGCAGCCCGCGCCAGCACGGGAATGAACTCCGGCTGGCCGCCGCTTACCGACCGATCATCTTCATCGCCGTGGGAGGCTGACGGCAGCTGAACAGAGTGCGTGGCGTCAAACACTACAGGCGAGAACTTGCGCATGATGGCCAGCGATCGCATGTCCACCACGAGATTGTTGTAGCCGAAGCTTGAGCCGCGCTCGGTGAGAAAGACTCTGTTGTTGCCTGCTGCGCGACACTTGTCGATGGCATGCCGCATGTCCCATGGCGAGACGAACTGGCCTTTCTTGATATTGACAGCACGCTCGCTCAGTGCGGCCGCCGTTACGAGGTCGGTCTGACGGCAGAGGAATGCAGGAATCTGGAGCACGTCGGCGACCTCGGCGACTTTGGCGACATCCACAGTTTCGTGCACATCGGTGAGCACGGGCACATGCACCTCGTCACGCACCTTCCTCAGTACACGCAAACCTTCAGCCAAACCCGGGCCCCGGAAACTCCGGATCGAAGTCCGGTTCGCCTTGTCGTAGGAAGCCTTAAAGATGAAAGGGAAGTTGAGCGAGCGGGCCACGCCTTTGATTATTTCCGCCATGCGGATTGCGTGGTCTTCGCTCTCAATGACGCACGGCCCGGCGATGAGGAAGAGATCGCCCGAGCCGACGGTGATATCGCCGACTTTGAATGTGGTGGTCAGTGGTCAGTTTCCAGCGATTGTAAGAA
>QIAR01000589.1 GCA_003225595.1 Acidobacteriota bacterium
CGGCGGATTGATTGGCGCTTCATGCCACACCGTCTCGCACGAGAGCTCTCCGAAACTGGCGAAAGGCGTTGAGGAGCAATATATGGCTTTCGGTCCAGTCATAAGCAAAGGCCGCGAACAGGTGATCCCTGGCACTGCTATATTGCTCCCGTACTATCTCGCTGCCAATATTCCCGAGCCACTGTTCGCGGGCCGCCACGTACCGTTCACAGGCATTTTCCATTTGCTTCTCGGCGATAAACAAGGCGTGTTCTCCCGCTGATACTCTACGGTGCCGGGGGCGAAAACTTTTGTCACAGGTTAAGTAACGAGTTTGAGACAGCAGGCGGGACTGAGAAGGGTGAGCTAGAGAGCGCAGTTTCTCTGGCAGCAGAACCCTAGGCCAGAGTAGCTTTTTCGTGCGCCCCGAGTACCCATCGCCACGCCCCCCATCCAGGGAAAATCCGGGAGCAGTCCTTTGTGTCCTTTGTGACCATCATGGAATCAGTAAGTTATTGATAATAGGGCATGCGGAAATGCACGATAGACCGGCGCAGAGAGCAGTAGGGCATCACGCAACCGGGACAGCGCCCTCAAAACCGGCGGCTGCGCGGCGTCAGGGAAGTTCGTGACTGCATTCCTAGCCATCCGACGTGAATGACCTGGCGTCCCCGGTGGGGTATTAAGTAACGCCCAGCTCGATTCTTCGCAGGAACAGGGAGTTTCTTCGAGAGAAGAACGAGCAGTTCTTTGATTGGGAGCCACTTCTGAATGCGCGACGATTTTTGTCGCCAAACAAGGAGATGTTTTCAATTTGACGGGAGCAGATCCCAACCGAAAGCTTCCGCCTCAGATTTCAGAGCGATACACCTCGTTTCCAGGGAATGAAATCATTCTGAGCCAGGAGCTCCGCCTTAGTCCGGATTTCTCCGCTAGCGACTTGAAGAAGGAACTCCAGAATTGCCTCGCCCGTTTGCTCAATCGTTGCTCCGCCAGAGATGATGCTGCCCGTGTCAAAATCGATGATGTCCGGCATCCGTTTGGCCAACGCGGAATTCGAGGACAACTTGATTACCGGAGAAACCGGATTGCCGGTCGGAGTTCCTAGGCCAGTCGTGAATAGAACCACGTTGGCACCTGCAGCCACCTGCGCGGTGACGCATTCCACATCGTTACCGGGCGTGCACAAAAGGTTCAATCCCGGCTCGCTGGCGTACTCGGGATAATCGAGCACTGCGGTCACCGGAGACGTGCCGCCCTTCTTGGCTGCTCCCGCCGATTTCATCGCATCCGTGATTAACCCGTCTCGAATGTTTCCGGTCGAAGGATTCATCTCGAAGCCTGAACGGACGGCCTTGGCCCGTGCTGCATAATCTCTCACCAGCTGAATAAACCGATCGGATACTTCCTTGCGAACGCAGCGATTGATGAGTTCCTGTTCCACGCCGCAGAGCTCCGGGAATTCAGCCAGGATTGCGGTGCCGCCGAGGGCCGCAACAAGATCGGCAGTGTATCCGATAGCGGGATTGGCCGAGAGGCCGGAAAACCCATCGGAACCCCCGCATTTCAGACCCATGCACAACTCAGAAATCGGCGCCGTCTGCCGCGCGGCCTTGTTGGCCTCAACTAGTCCCAGGAACGTCTCCCGAATCGCCTGGGAGATCATCGCTGATTCCGAAGTGCTCTGCTGTTGCTCGTAAACTAATAGGGGTTTCTTGAAACGCCGATCGCGACGATCCAGCTCTTCGCGGAGCTTACTGACCTGCGCATTCTGGCAACCGAGGCTGAGCACCGTGGCGCCGGCCACGTTGGGGTGATGGATGTAACCGCTGAGCAGCGCACACAGGTTCCTGGAATCCTCGCGCGTCCCGCCGCATCCGCCTTCATGGGTCAAGAATTTGATCCCGTCAACGTTGGCAAACAATTTCGGCACAGCGGCCTGGCGGGCACTCTTGGCAAATTCGTAATTCTCGATCTCTGCTGTTTTGCCTTCGCGATACAGTCTGACCAGCTCGGCAACTTGCCGGCGATATACCTGAGGGGTGGCGAAGCCCAATTCCTCTTCAAACGCCTGCTTTAAAACGGCAAGATTTCGGTTTTCACAAAAAACAAGAGGAAGAACCAGCCAATGGTTTCGGGTACCGACCTGACCGTCTGGCCGAAGATAGCCGAGAAAAGTTCTATTCTGCCATTTGGATACGTCGGGAGGACACCACTGATAGGATTCTTGGAGTTCGTGAAATGCCACGACATCATGCCGAACATTGCCCGTCGTGATGACTTCGCCCTGGCGAATGGGTAAAACAACCCTCCCGACCAGCACGCCATACATCAGAACCGGATCGCCTGGAGCAAGATCCTGCAAGGCGAACTTATGTTTGGCCGGAACATCAGTCAATAACACCGATCTTTGGCCGGAAAAGTTTACCTGATCGCCCTTCTTCAAATCGATGAGCGCAATCAGGACATTATCTTTTCGGTCGAGTTTCAGCACTGTAGTCTGCATCCGTTATGCACCAGGCCACGTATTGCAAAGCGGCCAGAGCGATCACCACAAAGCTTGCATGAACCTGCGGGATTTGCACCATTACATCAGTTTAATTCACTGCCGATAGCTGGGAACTCCGGCTGCACCGACTCCCCCCATCTCGAGTATAACGCGTTGTTTCTGACGGCCAGGTTGGCCATGTGTGCCGCAATCGCTGACGGATAACCAATATCAACTGACGCGTTCGGAGTCTTTCGCGTGCGTACACAGTCGATGCTTCCTCTGTGCCGGCATCCCACCTCCCGGCTTCCGTCGCCCCGTGCCGGCTTCAGCGCCGTGCCGACGGCAGCTGTGCCCGCGGGAGTGAAGAGGACCTTGTTGAGATCACCTGGCACCAACTCCGC
>QIAR01000590.1 GCA_003225595.1 Acidobacteriota bacterium
CGGACTCTCCTCCGCAATAAAATTTGAGAGACGGTTCTGGAGGAAAGCCTGCGACTGATCGAGCGGCTTTGATCTGCAACGGTGGCGGGAAGTTGATCGGCGTGCAGGTTGATGGGTATATCCGCCCTTCTGCAATAACTCGTTCGATGAGGAGAACTTTCTTACCGACAAGAACCGGGCGGCCACGAAGGGGTGTGGGTGATACATACCACGCTTCCGAAACTAAAGCGGCTTCTTTAAGAGAGGTGATTCGCGCGAATTCTCCTCCAAGAGGGTGTGGGAGTCAACACAAAAGGGAAAGCCCCGACTCGCCGAATCGGGGCTTTTTAACACCGGCAAATGCTCCCTGTGGCCAGCTAAAGAGCAGCGAGAAATTCCTTCCAAGGCGTTGCAACCAGTGTCTCCGTGGATGCATGCCCGTAGGCACGAATGAGCATCGCCGCCTTCTCCACTTCTTTAGGGTCGGCTGCTTCGACGATGTCTACGACATCAAAGCGACCCAGAGTGGCTAAGCTGTCTTTCCAGATCACACCGGGACATTGCTGCTTAGTCTTCTCCGACACGGCCTTGGCCAAATCCTTGAAATCTTTCGGATCATCGAATGCTTCTGGTGAAATGCGACTGAGGATCACGAATGTAGGCATATAGCACCTCCCATGCGGCTAGCGTACACCCAAGAGCATGCAGCAGGGCTTATGCACAAAGCGGCGCCCAGCCTGAGCGTAGGCCCAGTCCAGAACTGGTGGTCGCTATGTTTTTGGTCGGGCTGCCCTCATGTGCAACCAGTGTGGAACAACTCCCAGGAGCAAAGGAGCATCTTTCCTGCGTGCTAACCCTATTAGCGCCGCCTCGTCCACACTTTCCCCCCGAGGAGGGCCTCTCTATGGATTCAACATCACCCCGTCGCGCCCTGCGCGCGCTGAGCATCGTGTTTTCGATGCTGGTCGTTGCACAGCTTTGTTCTGCCCAGGGCGGCGCCGCATTTGGACCGCCAGTCAAAGTCACGCCCACCGGTGGGTTCGGCTACGAGCCGAGCTTCGTTGCCGACCGTTTTGGCAATCTGTTTGCCACCGCGCACAAGGAGAACTGGCAACTCGTTCTAGCCCCGGATCTCAATTCGCCTACGTACACGCGGAGCATGTCGTGGGCCTGGATTTCGAGCAACCGCGGCCAGAGTTGGCTGGATATTCAGGGACTAACGCCCCTTAGCATCGAGCAGCATGAGTTCGGCGACGAAGGTGACATGGCCTTGGACGACGCCGATCATCTCTATTTTGTGGACACCAATGTTGCCGACGATACATTCACCCGCTGGAAGGTCAATGGATTAGCCAACGTGACGCTCGAAACTACGCGTCCGCTGATCCCCGCCGCGCAGTTTGTCGACGATCGCCCCTGGGTCACCGCCCATGGCAACGGTCACGTCTTTTACTTCGGCAACCAGGGCGACAAGGTGACATACCCGCTGGGTACGCAGGGCACTGGCTGCGGCCCGGGTCGCTACACCGTTTACCCGTCTACTGACGGCGGTGATACGTTCAACAGTCTTGGATGTACGCTGCCCGACTCCGGTTGGTGCCGGCCCGCAAGTGACCACCGCACCGGTGTGCACCTGGTGTATGCCGTTTGCGGCAACGACGGCGGTTCTGATGACGTGTTCACCGCTATCAATCCCAAAGGCACGCTTTACGCCTACGTTTCTGCTGATGACGCCCAGAGCTTCCAACGTTTTGTGGTCGGCAGCTATCAGGCGCTCGACAGCACCTTCAGTTGGCCCAGCGTCATGGTTGCCCCGGACGGCACGGTGTGGGCCATCTACGTCGACGCCCATCACCTGGAGTGCTCCACGGATATCACTGGCAGCACCACCTGCGATCCCGACAGCAACCGAATCATGCTCTATCAGTCCACCGATCAGGGGCACACGTGGAAAGGCAAGGACATTACTCCCCAGCCCGGACGGTACCGGTACGCCTGGTTGGCAATTTCGCCCAATGGCGGCAAGCTGGGCATAGGCGTGTATTACACGCCTGACTCCAACACCATACCCTGGCGCGTTTATGGAGCGATCTTCAATCCCTGGCAGAAGCCGCAGTTGGTCTCGCTGGATGAAAATAACCCAGTGGCCCCCGCGGGCACCGAGCCGCCGGGCGACTACATGGGCAGCTACTTCCTGTCTAGCGGGTCGCTGGGAGTCATCTGGACGCGTCGTGAACTCTCTCTTGGCGTGACATTAGAGCGCAGTATCTTCTTTGCGCGCTCGCTGCCGTAGGGTGATGAGAATCGCGGGCGACCCGATTCGATGTACCATCCGCTTCTTGAAGCACAGATCCTGGAGTGGCTGGAAGATCGCAGCTTCCAGCCGCGACCGTGTCGAGATCTCCCCGGAAGGAGGCGTTTCCAGCCAGAAGGTGGATGAGATCAAAGTCGCCCTGTGGGAACTGGGGCTCTCTGACGACATCTCGTCCGAATAGTTCGCGCTGTGTATGCCATCTGCGTCCAAGGTCGGATGTGAGCGCCGAGCGCCCTTTT
This sequence comes from Acidobacteriota bacterium, assembly GCA_003225595.1. Taxonomy (GTDB): domain Bacteria; phylum Acidobacteriota; class Terriglobia; order Terriglobales; family Acidobacteriaceae; genus Gp1-AA124. The sequence goes on from QIAR01000590.1 coordinate 2,533, forward strand.
TCTGAGCAGTCATTCAGAAAATCTTCGCTCGCTAAGCATTAAATCTTGGTCAAACACGAAACGGCGCGAAAGCGGGGTCAGGAGCGCCGAACTCGATTGTTACTAAATCGTCGTCTTGCTCGGACTGAGGCTCGACGGTGACCTTCGAGATGGGTCTTCCTGCCGACAGCATCCTTCTGAACGGATTCTCGTGTGGTTTCATCCGATATGCGTTTTCAAACTCCTGAACGCTTTTCTCCCCGGCCAGCAACTCCAAAAGCATTCGCGTCGACATCCTCACGCTACCTCCTATCTCCAGCCCCGAATAACAGCCTGACTTGCCGTCACCCGATCTCAGCCAGTGAATTGCGCGGTCAGGAGTAACGTCGGGTTGCGGCAATAACCGATGAATCTTCGAAATAACCTGAGTCAATGGCCCGGTGGCAATCCGCCACTTAGGGAAACTCTGAATAAGCCCGTGTCTTCGAGGTAGTAAGTGTTCAGCCAGTCCCGTGCCAGCATTCGGATTCGGTTTTTGCGGGTCTTCCGGCCCGCTTCGGCGGCTCGCCCGTGATCAGCAACCTATGCTCCCGGCCTAAGCCGGCGCCAGAAGCAACAGTTTTTTCCGCGCCAAGTACAGATTTACCAGCGCACACACCGCGAACAGTTGGGTGGCATTCTTCTTCAGTCCTCGATAGCGCAGCTTCACAAATCCGAACTTCAGCTTCATCACCGCAAACACGTGCTCCACCTTCGAGCGCACCGTCGACTTGGTTCGGTTCTTCGCCCGCTCCACTTCGTCAATACGATCCTTGTAGCGGTAGCGCCGATGAGTTGCGCGAACTCAACCTGGCTGTGACTTTGCGCGCCAACGAAGCCTCGATTCTTTACAACGCGGCTTGTCTGTATTGCAGCTTGAAAAGAAAGCCGGAGGCCCTGGGATGCTTTGCGCAAAGCCTGGGAAGCGGGTTTCAGGGACTCAGTGTGGGCCCGCCGCGACCCGGACCTCATCTTTCTTCATGATGACCCGGAGTTTGACCGCCTATACCCGGGGATGCATAACTTCTAGTTTCACGGCGCGAATCATGTTCAATAGGCATTTCTGGTTACCTCCAGATTCTTTGATTTATGCACGAGATCCGAGGAGCGTTACCAAAGACATTTACCGAGGCGGCTTTGTTGGTATTTGGTTAATCCGAGTTTTTGTTGGTCCACCATCTAACCACCGAAGCTATCGCCAATACTACGATGGCCAAAATCAGGAGGGGTAAGGCGTCAATCAATCGATTTCGCATAGCTGACCTGAAAAAGAAAGGCCGCAGGTTTGTCCCAATTTGCGGCCCAAGCTCATGGCGCGTCCGATCACGTGGCATGAGTCTCTCAAGTCTCGATTTCTTTCAGATCAGGTGCAAATTACTGAAGTAAGCGTTCCCACAAGTCGGATGTCAGAGTAAACATTAGCAGGCGTCAGGGCATGAATCGTGCGGCCTGACGGAGTTCTTCAGCGAGAAGTTAGGTGACACATCGCTGATTTGTTTCGAGCCATCCAACCCGGTCTGGAGCATCTTTCCGTTGCCGCTGCTGCCCGCCTCCTTTACGAACATCTCCAGGCGGGTAACAACAAGCACGGAATACACGATTTCTGTGCCATTCAGGGAACGATGCCGCCCAGAGGCCTCCCGGGCGGTCGTGGAAGGTCTCGCGGATCTTCGTGCCATGTTCCAAATCAACTAACCATTCGTCCCCCGCATGTGTTCTAGGATCGAATAACCACACAAGAGCGTGGGTTCCCTGGGCCGTGAGGCGCGCCATACCTCTATACTCTGAACGCGCTATGGCGGCGATTCGGCGGAATTCGTCTTTCCTCTGCACTTTATTAATGCCTAGTTTTAAGCAGATTCAGGTTGTCAACGGTCCTGGGCGAGATAAAAAAGCTTTGGTTCGGTGCCGACCGCAGTGAATCTGGGTTAGTATTTCTCAGTTCCTCCCCCATAAAAACCTATGCTTACCGGTGCAGGAATCGCGCCCGGAAGGCGAGGAGGCTTTGCGAACAGCCTGGTGCCCCTATAGCTTGGGGCGTCATTTCTTGGCGGTGACCCGGTCTGCAATTTTGTCATACTCGGTCTTCGGCATGATGCGCCGCGTCACCAGTTCGCCGGGCTCGTCATAGGGACGCCCCGCAATCACCCGGTCTGCTTCTGCCGCAGTCACGCCCGGCAGGCTCAGCAACTGCTCTTTTGTAGCAGTGTTCAAATCGAGCGGCTTGTCGCGGCTCCAGCCCTCGCGAATGCCTGCCCCCACCGCCTTGGCATCGCGCTTCACCGCCGCCGTTGCTTGCGCGGTTTTCTCCTTCAGATCCTGCGAGTTTTGTTGGTGAGTGCAACCCGCGAGCGCAGCCAGCAGCACAATTGTACAAACGTGGCGATATCTGAAGAAATCCATTTGATCAACTTCTTTCTGCTGCCTTGGATGATATTTCAGCCTCGGCTGGTTGGCCATTCGGTATCTTCGCGTCTCGCGTTGATCGCTTCGACCCTCACCGCTTCAGGCTTCTTCTTGTCAAAGGCGGGCGGACCCAACTGAGAATTCACGGCTTGCTCCAGTTGAGCCATAAGAGTTTGCAGGGTCTCATCGCCAGTATCCTCGCCAAAGACCCGCAAGCGTTGAGCCGGTTCCAGCGTGAGGCCAAAGCAGCTTCCGCGCTAAATCACCCGAACATCTGCACCATCTACGAAATCGATGAACGCGACGGCCAGGCGTTCATCGTCATGGAGTTTCTGGATGGCGCAACGCTGAAGCACCTGATCGGCAACCGCCCGATGGAGTTGGAAACGCTGCTCTGGAATCGAGATTGCCGACGCGCTCGATGCGGCTCACAGTGAGGGCATCGTCCATCGTGACCTCAAGCCCGCCAACATCTTTGTCACGAAGCGGGGACGCGCCAAGATTCTGGACTTCGGGTTGGCAAAGATGGCTGAAACCTCGGCGAAGCCCGCATCCGACGTCACAAAAACGGGTACAGCGGAACCACACCTGACGAGTCCGGGACCGCCGTGGACACGGTGGCCTACATGTCGCCCGAGCAGGTACGAGCCAAGGAACTCGACGCACGTACTGATTTGTTCTCCTTTGGTGCAGTCTGTACGAGATGGCTACCGGGTCGTTGCCGTTCCGGGGCGAAAGTTCTGGAGTGATTTTCGAGGGAATTCTGAATCGTGCTCCGTTCCCGTCCCTGCGTATGAATCCCGACCTCCCGCCCAAGCTAGAAGACATCATCCTTAAGGCTCTGGAGAAGGATCGCAATCTGCGTTACCAGCACGCTTCCGACATGCGAACGGATCTCCAACGTTTGAAAGCGGGACACGGAGACAGGCCGTGTGGGAGTTGCTCCTAGTTCTGGTTGGATGCCAGCAGCGCAGGAAACGGGCTCTCAGACGGTCGCACAGCAGCCGGTGCCCACATCGGGTTCATCTGGTGCTGTCGCCGCGTTGGCGTCATCGGCTGCTGCGAAGATTGCCGAAGTTCCTCCCGTTGCTGGTGGCCGGAAGCTGTGGAAGATTCTAGTTCGTGAACGGTGGATGCAACTCGCTGAATTAGCCGCGAACGAACAAGATCCAAAGAAACTGGTGGCCCTCGTCGAAGAAATTAATCGCTTGCTAGAGCAAAAGCAAAAGCAGCCGAATGCTATACACCAAGAGCATCACGAGTCCAAGGATTCAAAGTAGCCCATTACCCGCTCAGTCTTCGCGTGGAGCCGGCTCGCTGCCCATGGTGCCGCACGGACTTCCTCAATCGAGTGCTGCGGGAGCGTAATCCATGCAGATTCGCAAGTTGTTTTGCTCCGCTCTTCTTTTTGCCTGTATTGCTCTTGCTTCAACTTTGGTTGCAGCGCAAACGGCAGCAGTCTGCTCTTGGGAGAAACACTTTCCAGACCGTTGATGGGGCACCCGCAACTGCGTTACGATGCCGCGGTGCGGGACCCTATGAAGCTCGGTATCCAAGTCGCGGGCAAGACTGATGTTGGCCGGGTCCGAACGAATAACGAGGACAACTTTGGTTTCAATATACGAGAAGGAATCTTCGTGGTGTGCGACGGCATGGGTGGGCGGGCCGCAGGCGAACGGGCCAGCCAAATCGCAGTGGAGACCGTGTTGGGCTACTTTCAGCACGATCTGCATGGCGCAGATACTCAAATTCTCGGCAAGACTTTCGAAAGTGTTTCCCAGCGCGCAAACGCCCTCAACCGAGCGATCCAGCTCGCCAACCAGGCTATTCACGAAGAGGCTGCGCGAAATCCGATTTACTCTGGTATGGGTTCAACAATCGTCGCGGTGTTAGTCGATGGCAATCTCTTCTCTCTTGCAAACGTGGGTGACAGCCGCGTTTACGTGATCCGCGGAGAAGCGATCCAGCAATTGACCAACGACCACTCGCTGGTAATGGAACAGGTTCGGCGAGGGCTGATCACCCTAGAGGAGGCAGAGAACTCCGCGATACAAAACGTCCTCGTGCGGGCGCTGGGCTCAGAGGAGAGCGTTGAGCCGGATCTGGAGGACCATGAGTTTACGCCAGGAGACATCTTGTTGCTTTGCAGTGATGGCTTGTCACGCTACGTCAAGGAAAGCACGGTAATGGAAGTCACCCGTGGCACGGCAGACTTGGAGCAGGCGTGCGAGAAGTTGATCGACGCAGCCAAAAGCGGTGGCAGCGACGACAACATTACCTGTCTACTGCTGCGGGCTGTGGAGCAGCGCTGAACTGGCTAGGTGTAATCATTGCGGACTTGGTGCGGTCGGTTTGGTCAAAAAAGCGCGCTCAGTGAGGTTTGACATCCTGTCGCCTTCGCGCAAAGCGG
>QIAR01000591.1 GCA_003225595.1 Acidobacteriota bacterium
GCGTGCCCTGGCAATCGCCCAGAAATTTGAAACCCGAGTGGAGGTCAACAAGGGGTCGCCAGTCGGCTGATCACAGACGATGACAATCACCCCCCTGTTACCTTATTCCCACACTGAGGCCATTGCTCTGTCCAATCATACCCTCCCCGATAAGGCGAATGGGCCCGACCAGCGGTCATCCGAGGGCTTGCCCAACATTTGGAGCAACCCTTGATCCCTTCCCAATTTGTGATCCTGGTCACAAAGCGAAGTGACCCTCCCCACTGCGACTATGCGCGTTCCTAGGGGAGAATCACCGCGAACAGGCAGTGGGGCGCAAGCCCTAAGCCCTACAAATTAGCAACTTAGAGGAGGCGATGAGATGACCACTCGTCACCGTGTAGCCGTAATCTTGTTCTCTCTGCTGATGCTGGCGCTATTCTCCAGCAGCAGCTACGCTATCCCAGCATTTTCACGCCAATACGGGACCTCCTGCAGCACCTGCCATGTTAATTTTCCCAAGCTCAACGACTTCGGCAAAGCCTTTAAGGATGCGGGATTCAAGTTTCCCAAAGACGACGATACCTTTATCAAGGTACCTCCCGTCCTACTCGGCGCACCGGCCCAGAAGGATATCTGGCCGCACACGATCTGGCCAGGCACCATTCCCGGCCTGCCGCCAATAGGCCTTCGCTATAACACCTTCTTCCAAGTGGTAAGCAAGAACCGGAATGCGTTCAACGCGCAACTGCCTGGAGACCCCACCGCGCCGTTCATCCCTCGCACTGACTTTCAGTCTGGCCTCTTTAGCATTTTCATGGCTGGGAATTTTGGCAGCGATATCGCTTTCTGGGTGGATGATGATATAAGCGTCGCCGGAGGCCCGGACGGTGGCCTGGGCGACGGTTACCTGAAATTTGTGAACATCGGCCGTTTTCTGAAGCTGCCCACCGACGCGCTTAGCCTGCGAGTGGGTCAGTTCGAGCTGGACCTCCCCTTCAGCCCAGCCCGTTCGTGGAATCTCAGCGGATGGGACATTTACGACCAAACAAATTTTGGTACCGCCGCAGATAATGTCCAAAACGGGTTCGCGCTCTCCAGTGCGGCCCAGGGCGTCGAGTTCAGCGGTGGTCACACCTACCGCGGATATCACTACTCGCTCGCGATCGTGAACCAGAACACCAGCGGGAACACGGCCTCGCCGGCCAGCATCTCTCCCGTCACGAGCTTCTTCTCCGATTCAAACTTCAAGGATCTGTACGGGCGCTTCTCCTACCGCTTCAATCTTGAGCGCAACTCGGCCAGCCGGAACGAAATTCAGGCGGCAGGAGCCACCGGCCCGCGCGATCACACTTATCTGAATCTGGGCACTCTTTATTTCTACGGGCGTTCTGTGCAGCGCGCCAGCGGAGTGGAGCCCGACGGGGTCACGCAAACAGTGATTACCGCGCGTGAGCCCTTCTATCGTGTCGGCGGCGATTTCAGTTTCAACTACCGCACCTTCAATTTGTTTGGACAGTACCTGGTGGGACGCGATCACAACCTGCCCATTGGGTTCATTCGGAGCAATCCGGTGAAGTTCGGTGGCGGTTTCATCGAGGCGGACTATCTGGCTCTGCCCTGGATGATGACCATCATGCGATGGGACGTAGTGAACTCGAGTGCCGACCGGATCAACGGCATCGGCGCCGATGCTTCGAATCCACCGCCTTCGCCGTTCTTGTCACCATTCCACTCGACGCGGCATCGCATTACGCCCGCTGTACAGTTCCTTGTCCATGCCAACATCAAGACATCGTTCGAGTACCAGATACGGCCTAAGCAGATCGTGTACGATCCAGCGACCGGCCTGCCACTTACAAATCCGTTCCGCACCAACTCGGCGGTTGCGGGGCTGGAGTTCGTTTACTGAGGCGGGGAGGACAACCTTCCCCCATTTGTTTTTTTTGCAATCTTGTTTCTGAAATTCAGGAGGATGCATGAAACGCAATTTATTAGTCGCAATCGCACTGATGCTGATCTTTAGCATAGCCGCGATTGCAGGAACGATCAGCGGCAAGGTTTCGGGAGTAGCCGGCGAATCGGTGGTTTACGTGGATGCGATCCAGGGCAAGACTTTCCCAGCTCCCACACAACATCCGGTAGTGGACCAGAAGGGTCTGCTGTTTCAGCCACACATTACAGTTGTGCAAGTAGGCACAACCGTGGATTTTTTGAACAGCGACAAAGTTGCCCACAATGTTTTTTGGACAAACGTTGGCGGCAACAAGAAGCTCGGTCACAATCTGGGCACATGGCCACAGGGTGAGAAGCGTTCATTCAAATTTGACACACCCGGTGCGGTGCCGTTGTTGTGCAACGTGCATCCGGAAATGAGCGGCTACGTAGTGGTGGTGCCCACGCCATATTTCGCCGAAAGCGATAAATCCGGAAACTACAAAATTGAGAACGTTCCGGATGGCAGCTACACGGTGACGGCCTGGCACGAAGGCGCGAAGAATCAGTCCAAGCCGGTAAATGTGAGTGGTGCGGCCAAAGCAGATTTCACTCTGAGCAAATAATCGAGATGGGGAGCGATTATTCGATCTCTTCCGTTCCCATCTTTTTATGAATGGCGGCGTTCTTCGCTTAGAATCACAGACTTCCTACACATCCCAGGAAGCATAACGAATCGAGCCATGCTGAGGCGCTACAAAAACAAAAAAGTCGATAGCGATTGGCTGAACACCAACTTCCCTTGCATGATGGCGTGCCCCGCTCACACTAACGCGGGTCGCTACGTAGGCCTCATCGCGGAAGGCCGGTTTGAAGAAGCTTACCGGTTTGCGCGCGATCCCAATCCCCTTGCTTCGATCTGCGGCCGAGTCTGCGCTCATCCTTGCGAGACTGCGTGTCGCCGCGGCGAAATCGATCGCCCGATCTCGATCCGCGCGCTGAAACGATTTTTGACCGAGCGCTACGGGCCCGAATCCAAGCACCCGGTTGACGTCAACATTGGGCGAGCACAGAACAAGCTTCCCTTCAAAGTCGCCGTGGTCGGGGGCGGCCCTGTTGGACTCTCCGCCGCGCACGATCTCGCGCTGATGGGTTATTTGGTGACCATTTTCGAGGCTGCGCCCGTGGCTGGCGGAATGCTTTATCTCGGGATACCTGAGTATCGGCTGCCGCGCGATGTAGTGGAAGCCCAAGTCCGTGAAATTCTGGACAGCGGCGATATCACTCTCAAACTCAACCATGCTGCTGGCCGTGATTTCACGATTTCCGATTTGCGCCGCCAGGGGTTCGATGCGGTAGTCGTGGCTGTGGGCGCACACCGCAGTCGCGACTTGAGCATTCCGGGCGTTGATTTGGACGGAGTCTATAAAGGCATCGACTTCCTGCTGAACGTCAACCTCGGGTACAAATTCACGATCGGCAAGAAAGTGATTGTCATCGGTGGCGGCAATGTCGCCATGGATGTTGCTCGATCGGCGGCTCGTGAAGTTCTGCGGCAGCATGCTGCGGGTGTACAGGATCTGGAGCCCTCGCAGGAGAACGTCACTGCCGTTGCCACTCGCGAGATGGTGGACATATCGCTCTCTGCGTTGCGCATGGGAGCGCGCGAAGTAAACATCGTCTGCCTGGAACGACGAGACGAAATGCCCGCGGCGCTGGAGGAAATTGAAGAAGCCGAAGCCGAGGGAATCATTCTGCATCCTGGGCTCGGACCCAAGCGAATGCTGGGGGAGAGCGGCAAAGTAGTTGGACTTGAGATGCTGAAGACCAAGCGGGTATTTGACGAGAATAAGCGCTTCAATCCCGCGTTCTATGAGAACAGCGAATCACAGTTGGAATGCGACACCATTATCATGGCTATCGGCCAGGCGCCGCGCCTGGACTTTCTGAAACCCGAAGATCGCGTCGAACTCTCCCCGCGCGGCCTGATTGCGGTAAACCCACAGACGCTGATGACATCCGCACCGGGCATCTTTGCCGGTGGTGATTGCGTGTTCGGACCCCGCCTGATCATCGACAGCGTGGCCGACGGCAAGCGTGCAGCCATCGGCATCGACGAATATTTGCGTGGGCAGAAACATCCGGAACCGATTATCGAAGTCGAAGTCTTCAAGCGGCACAGCATGCCGCTGGATTTTCTCAACATCAATCGCCAACCCATTCCCATGCTTCCTCTTGATCGGCGCACCGGCATGACCGAAGTCGAAATCGGCTACGACGAGCAGACTGCCATGGAGGAAGCGCAGCGGTGCCTGCATTGCTGGGTGAATACGGTCTTCGAGGGCTACGAGGAAGACGGCACCCTCTGCATCCTATGCGGCGGTTGCGTGGATGTTTGTCCGGAGAACTGTCTCGAGCTCGTTTCTTTAAACCGGATCGAGTTCACTCCGGAAACCGTCGAACATATCCGCAAAAACCAGGAACGCTTTGGCGTCGAACTTGACGAAGTGGTCGCCGATGAACTCGGCATCGTTACCGGCTCGGCCATGCTGAAAGATGAAACCCGTTGTATTCGCTGCGGCTTGTGCGCAATGCGCTGTCCTGTAGGCACCATCAGCATGGAGTCCTACAACTTGGTCCCCGCCGAGCCCACCGGGCTGATTTCGAT
>QIAR01000592.1 GCA_003225595.1 Acidobacteriota bacterium
GCCTCCTCGGCGCTCCAGTTGTCCGGCACAGGCCACAACAGTTCGTGGCTGGCCGCGACGCACTCGGCGAACGCCGCCCACTGGGTGTAGCCCATTACCCGTTTTTGGGTCCTCTCGATCACACCCGCGAATTCCCGTCCCGCAATCAGAGGCGGACTGGGCGCACTCGGGTACCCGCCCTGCGCGGTCATGATGTCGGCGAAATTCACCCCTCCAGCCGCGACGTTGACCAGCACCTCTCCGGGGTTGGCCACAGATTGCGGAACCTGCTGTATTTCAAGGACCTCTGGGGCGCCTAAACGGCTGATCACAAGCGCTTTCATGTCGATGAGTGTACCAGTTGGATGACCTGCATCCGCCCCGCAAGCGGCGTTCAGATTTTCGCACGCTGGCGCTACCAGCGCCCCTTTTCAGGTGTAGTGGGCTCACGGCAGGTATATACTTTCTGCGTACATGTTGCTGTTCCACCCGGCCTTAAAAACGCCGGGAACGGAGCGCTGATTCATTTATTCATAAGCTCCGTTTTTGACATCGCTGACTGCCGGTGGTTCGGCATCTGCGCGGCCAGCACGGGGACCAAAGAGGCGATGGCGATTTTGCGGCAGCGCGCTTCCCCCGGGGAGGTCAATCCGTGGATTTAGTTCTGGTTCGTCTCTTATTTGTTCTTATTGTTGCAGTTGCATGCTATGTGATCGAACCCTTCGACCTGAACGCTAAGGTCGACGCAGGGGTTGGTGTACTTATCGGACTCGCGGTCATCCTGTTCGAATGGCGTCTGCATCGGGTTAGCCTCAAGCGCCTGATTGGTGCCGCGATTGGCAGCGTCCTGGGGATTTTTGGAGCATATCTCTTTGCCTTGGTCATTCGCACCAGCATCCCAGAGGGACATACCCAGAGCTTTCTTCAGATCCTGGTAATGCTGCTCATGGCCTATGTGGGCCTGGTCGTCGGGGCTAACAAGGGCGACCTGCTCAATTTGGCGGCTCTGGGCGGCATCTTCGGTGGGGAGAAGCAAGGTAAGAAGAGCTACAAGATTCTGGACACCAGCGTCATCATCGATGGCCGGATAGCCGATATCGCCGAGACCGGCTTTCTTGATGGCGTTATCGTGACTCCGCAGTTCGTATTGCGCGAACTGCAACTGGTGGCCGACTCCGCCGATTCCCTCAAGCGCAACCGTGGCCGTCGTGGCCTCGATATCCTGCAGCGATTGCAGAAAGTCGCCTCTTTGCAGATTCAGATCGTTGAAGACGATTTCCCAACCATCCGCGAAGTCGATATGAAGTTGATCGAACTGGCCAAACTCTACGAGGGCAAGATCATTACCAACGACTTCAACCTCAATAAAGTGGCGCAACTGCAAGGCGTGAAGGTCCTGAATATCAATGAGTTGGCCAACTCGCTCAAACCGATCGTGCTGCCCGGCGAGACCATGAAGGTGTTCATCCTGAAAGAAGGCAAAGAATACAACCAGGGCGTGGCCTACCTTGACGATGGCACAATGGTCGTCGTGGATAACGCGCGCAAGATGATCGGCAAAACGATCGACATTTCGGTGACTTCGGTTTTGCAGACCACCGCCGGAAAAATGATTTTCGGCAAATGGGATGAGCGAACCAGCATGCGCCAGGAAGCATCGCGTGCGGCGAATACTGCCCTCACGAACAGTGGCACGCTGTCCAACAGCTCTGTAGCTTCAGAGGTGAAAAAAGTGCATCCCCTCATGGTGGATCGGCCGGTGGAATAAGAAACAGGTGGCAGGTCTTAAAGACTATGAAATGCCGCTCGGCTTCACGGTTAGGAGGTTTTGCTTCCGTCTCTGCCGGTTCTATCGGCGCATCGCATCTACCGATCTCACACTAATCGTATCGCCATTGAGTGTTCCTGATACTGTGACTCTCTCTCCGGCAAGCTTGTCCAGATAATCCGTGCCGCCGTCCAGCATGTAGATCTTGTCGCCATCTACCAGCGCGTATTTGGCACCCTTTTTCAGACAGACCCGAGTACAACCCGCCGCGCTCTGGTTCATGGCGGTGTCATGTTTGGCTGTGCAGATGGAGTCGCTCACGACGCCAGCAAAGGTCTTGTCGCTGCTCGCCTTATACTCCTGCGCTGGGGCGTTTTGAGGTGCCTGTCCCTGCGCGAATGCGAGGGCAGCGCCAGCGCCGAGAGTGGCCAGCCCGAAGGCGAGCACCACTGCGGCGGTGGCACACAGCGTGACAATCTCCAGCCAAAACCGATTCTGCGTCATCGAGTCTCCTCGTATTCTCAGCTCGCGCCCTCTCAAAGTTTGATGCAACGAAAGCGCTGAAAAGCGCTGCGAAGAACCAAAGCCAAGCCGACGAGTCACGCGCAATCCTTGTTTCGCAACTGGAGTGCCAAGGGCCGCCTTTCCCACGCCGCGCATAAAGTTATGCGGTGGTTCTACTTGCGAAGACCATCCTATGACAACAGACTGGGATGGGACGTTGGCCGGGCAAGAAATGCACGCCACGAGCAAAATGGAGCATCGCTACTGAGACACTGGTTAATGGAAAATCCGTTCCGGAACATCGGAGTAAAAGCAAACCTTCGCTCCTGACTTGCATCGTCCATTTGCTTTGGCGGGTGATTTGAAAATGCCTTTCGCCGTCTTCTATACTTCTCTCCCTCACTTCTCCGAGACAGCGGGTCGTTCGTGAAACGTGTCACCGGCATCGGCGGGATCTTCTTCAAGTCTGAGGCTCCTGAAGAACTTTACGACTGGTATGAAAAACATCTTGGGATTCGGCGCACGCCCGATGGCTCAGGCGCGGTCTTCGAATGGCGAGAGGTCGAAGACAGCGAAAAGAAAGGGATGACTGTCTGGTCGGTGTTTCCTCGTGACACGAAGTATTTCGATCCGAGCCGCAGCAGCTTCATGATCAACTACCGAGTCGATGACTTGGATGGGCTGCTCGAAGCATTGAAAAAAGAAGGCGTCGAAATTGACCCGCATCGTGAAGACTACGACTACGGGCGATTCGCCTGGATCATGGATCCCGAGGGAAACCGGATCGAATTGTGGGAGCCGCCGAAAAAGTGAATGAGATCGCGTAGGAACGGTTCTGGTCCATTCAACACATGGTCCAGACGCCTGGGCAGCGAAGCTCCGCACCAGGTGGTCGAACTTCGCTCGACTGGGTAGAAGAGG
>QIAR01000613.1:0-268 GCA_003225595.1 Acidobacteriota bacterium
GAGCACAGCCAAGTCCGCCAGCATGGTTTCAGCCGCGGTTGGCTCTCCGGCTTCGCCCAGCAGGGATTGGCGAAGGTGCCCAATAGTGGCCGCCAACTCCGGATCCAGATGGCGTTCCGCACCAAGGCGTTTCAGAAGGAAAAAGCCGGATCGGTACTGCTCATGGCTCACCTGGCTGATCATCCCAGTCTTCCTGGCTCCCAACTCGCTGCCATCCTTCCATTGTGCGAAACACGGCGCGGGCATTCTGTCGGACCCGTGCGTAGCG
>QIAR01000613.1:517-3788 GCA_003225595.1 Acidobacteriota bacterium
CGGCACCGGTCTCTACCGCATTGCTTCCATTCGAGTTGTAGGCTTCCCAGCAGCATCTTGGGTAACAAAACACCGAATTTCACTGACGTGCCGTTTCGACGTGGAGCCTCACTCCGACTTGCTCCAGACACTCCAAAATTTCCCGAACGCTTCAGTGACCGGCGAGCCACTCTCTGCTATCAAGCGCCGCCTCCAGGTCGCGCAGGCTGGCAGTGATGAATAAGTCGGCGCGGACCGGGTTTAGGGTAACGTACACCCCTCGAGCCTTTCCGCTGAGCCTAGAGGCTGCTTTTGCCAAGAGGCTCTGGTCATTGAAATATCCGCTCAAGGTTCGTCCTCGCGCATTTGGTACACGTAGCTCCGCCACTGAGTTCGGCTCCAGAAGTAGATCCAGAGATTGGCTAATTACTTGAACTTTCGCTACGCTTATTGTTCGAGACTTGCGATTCACCGCTGCACCGCCTGTTCCACATCCGACTCAGCCACCTGCGTCGGGTGGTCGCGGCGAGCGAAACCGATCAGGGAGGCATACGGGACCAAGCATCGCTTTCCAATCCTACGAACCAATAACTCTTTGGCGGCAATCAGGTGCTCGAGGGTTCTGACACAAATTCCGAGAGCTGCTGCGGCTTCCTTCTTGCTCACCAGAAGCGGCTTTGTCGTATCCGCCTGCGGCCCTTCTTTCTTGTACCCCATGCTGTCTCGAGTTACGCGAATCTACTTGCGAGTGCGCGTTAATTTTTATACCATGGTTCAGAAAGGCAATCCGCGTGAAAAGCTCGTATACGCTCACAGTCCCAAACGTCCCGGTAACAGTGGCAGCACCAAGTGATCCTGTGGTTCTAAGCAGCGGTGGTAATGAGAGCCGCCCGCTTTTCCCACAGGGGGATGAGGAATTGCGGAATTGGCTTGAGGACCTGCGTCAGAAACTCGAACAGCGGGATTGGCGCGACCTGCGCGCGCGGCTCATCAATCTGGACCTTGATAACCGCGAGCGGGTGGCTGAGTGGTTGCACGATACCGGCTATGTCCCTATGACTGCACAGCAGCGGAGTGTTTCTAGTGTTCTTCCTGAGCTTGCGGATGTACTTCCGCAAGCGATTCGAGTGTGGCTTCCCGAGGACATTACTTCAGGAATTGTCGGATGGTTGCGCAAGAACCAAGCGGTGTTCAAGTGGTTGCTTGAATTGGAGCGCAACAGGTTCCACAGAGACATCAAGGCAGCGTTCGATTGGCTTGAAGACATGCAGGCGGGATGGGGCAAGAATGCGGAATCCTATGGGGACCCATCGAAGGCCCCACTCTCGATCTTGCTTGCTCGTAAGAAACCACGTCGTCCTACGCAGCCCGATCGTAACCTTATCTGGAGCCTAAGTGCACCGATGAATCTCGATCCGGGAGTCCTGGCCAGATGTCTGATGGGAGCGGGGAATGCGCCGAGCCTCCACGCATTTTTCCGGTGGGATGCGCAAGGCAAGCCCTCCGTCACAATTCATGCGGACACGCCAATGGAGGCAATCGGCCTGTCAGTCCACATCGATCGCAATTTCTCCGCACGGCGCTGGATATGTTGTGCCAACCCCAGATGCGGGGAAGAATTTGAGCAAAAGAAATCGTCTCAGCACTTTTGTTCAACGAAGTGTCGCGACTACGTGAACGGGACTCAGCGTTACCGGAAGGTCAGGCTACTACAAGACGGCGAGAAAGCATGGAATACCCAGTCCGCTGACACGCGCAAAGGACGCGACTGCTGGAGATGGATCGTGGCATGGGCCAAGCGCAAGGGTAAGGTTGACATAGACCCTGCATGGGCAAAGCGGGTGCTATACGGAGAAAAAACCCGCAAATGAAGATTACCCCGGAAGTTAGTGCGACCATGTCCAGCTCAGCGCCGAGGCGAAGCTCAACATCAGCAGTACGAAGTCAAACAACTAAGAAGGGAGAAAGAGGCAGCCAATGAAAAATCCTCGCGGTGTTTATGAGAAAGACCGGGGCTCTGGCGTTTGGTGGATTCGTTACGCGGACACGACAGGGCGCATTCGGCGTGAGAAGGCGGGCACGAAGAGCACAGCGCTCGTTCTCTATCGAAAGCGGAAGACCGAATCCCTGGAAGGGAAGAAGCTCCCCGAGAAGCTACGCGCGCGAGTCGTCCGGTTCTCCGAGTTGGCTGCGGATGCCCTCGTGTATACGAAGGCTAATAACCTTGGCCATCAGGTCGACGGGTATCGAATCGCCGCTCTCGTTGAAGAGTTCGGCGCCCGGCCAGCCGAGATCCCGATCGAGGATTTGCGCGAGTGGTTCGCCGATCAGAAATGGGAAGCAGGCACCTACAATCGCTACCGCACGGTCCTGTCGCTGCTTTACCGGCTGGGAATGGAGCACAAGAAAGTCAACTCTAACCCGGCTCGACTCCTCAAGCCGCAAAAGGAGAATGACGGCCGGGTCCGGTTCTTGAACCAATATGCACCTGACGAGGAAGTGCGACTAAGAGAACTTGTTGCGGCCAAGTACGCCAGCCACATGCCCGAACTGGACATTGCCCTCAACAGCGGAATGCGACGCAGCGAGCAGTACCTCCGTAGCGATTGGAATTGTGTCGATCTATTGAGACGTGATCTCTACATCCCGAAGAGCAAGAACGGCGCGAGCCGACACATCCCCTTGAACGCCGAAGCCCTGGCTGCTTTTCAGGAGCTTTACCATCGAACCAGCGGCGAGGTGCCGATCTTCGTCAGCACGCGCGGAGGTGAGCGCTTGCTTGGGCCTCGACACTGGTTCGAAGATGCCGTCCGAGACGCGAAAATTAAGAACTTCACTTGGCACGACCTAAGGCACACCTTTGCCAGCCGGTTGGTCATGACGGGCGTCGATCTCAGGACCGTGGCCGAACTGATGGGGCACAAGCGTATCCAGATGACCATGCGGTACGCGCATCTGGCGCCGGCACACAAGCTGGCTGCGGTCGAAAAACTTAGTTCGTATAATTCGCTAAATTCGTATTCGTCTGCAACTGAAAGCGGAGCCGACAAGAGCCCTGCTATACCTGCTATACTGGGAACCGCTGCAGGGAAAGCAAGTGACACCAGAACTGACACCGGTGAAAAAGCAGGGCTTCTGGTTGCTTCTGAAAAGCTTCAGTAAGTCTTTTGGGGCCTAAGATATCCCGCCTATGCGGGGACGTAGTTCAGTTGGTTAGAACGCTGCCCTGTCACGGCAGAGGCCGCGGGTTCGAGTCCCGTCGTCCCCGCCATTCATTTTAATGAGTTACGGA
>QIAR01000614.1 GCA_003225595.1 Acidobacteriota bacterium
TCCAGCACCGTGCTTTGGGAGATGTCGCCGAGCGCGTTAACGATGCGAGCGGCCGCGCTATCATCGGCAAGGAAATGCTGGCCGATTCTCGGCTTGTGATTACGCATGCTGCGGGCTGCTGCGATCTTCGGCACGTTGACCCTATTTCCATCCGCCATTTAGACTTAGTGGTTCATCCCGCGAGATTTCCCGAGAGCAGAATCATACCGTGCTCACAAGAGCAGGTAATCATAATAGCCCTGCGCTCGAGAGCAGCGGCATCGGTGGAGGTGCTGTCCTCATGCATATTGGATTTGTGGCTTCAGAATGCGTGCCCTTTTCAAAAACCGGCGGTTTGGCGGATGTGGTTGGCGCTCTTCCGCGCGCCGTGGCCGACCTCGGTCATCAGGTCAGCGTCTACCTTCCCCGTTATCGCCAGACCCGGCTTACCGACCCGCAGACCGTAGTGCGCAGCATTACCGTTCCGTTTGATGATCGTTATCGGTTCTGTTCGGTTGTCAATGCCGGCAATCATTCCGGCATCCGCTTCTATTTCATCGATTATCCTCCTTTTTTTGACCGCGATGCTCTGTACGGTACCCCTAGTGGCGACTATCCCGATAATGCCGAACGCTTCGCACTGTTTTCCCGCGCCGTGTTGGAGGCCTCGAAAGTTTTAGGCGTGCCTCATGTGTTTCACTGCCACGATTGGCAGTCGGCCCTGGTGCCGGTAATGCTGCGCACACTGTACGCTGAAGACCCAGCGTTTCGCGATGTTGCTACCGTGTTCACCATCCACAATATTGGTTATCAGGGTCTCTTCCCGCCCGATATTCTTCCATTGCTCATGCTCCCCTGGGACCTGTTCACCATGACCAAGCTGGAATTTTTCGGCAACGTGAATTTCCTCAAAGGCGCGCTGGTGTTCTCGGATTTCATCACCACGGTGAGCCGCAAATACAGCCAGGAGATTCAAACTACCGAATACGGGTTTGGCCTGGAAGGTGTGCTGCGCGACCGCGCCGCTACCGTCACAGGGATCCTGAATGGCGTGGATTACGACGAGTGGAGCCCGCAGACCGACAAGTTCATCGCCGCCAAGTACTCGCCGCAGGACCTCACCGGAAAGGTGAAATGCAAGCAGGACTTGCTGGCCGCTTTCGGTGTGACCAACGCCGATCTGCGCTTGCCTGTGATTGGTATTGTTTCCCGATTCGCGGCTCAGAAAGGCTTCGACCTGATCGCACAGATCATGGACCGGCTGGCGCGCGAGGATATGATCATCGTGGCCTTAGGGACCGGCGACAAGGAATATGAAGAGATGTTCCGGCGCATGAACAAGCAGTTCCCCCAGAAGATCGCGGTCAAGGTAGCGTACGATAACGCCATCGCCCACAAAATCGAAGCGGGCGCAGACATGTTCCTCATGCCCTCGAGGTATGAACCCTGCGGCCTGAACCAGATCTACAGCCTGAAATACGGTACTGTGCCGATTGTGCGCGCCACCGGCGGACTCGACGATACTATCGAGCCCTGGGACGCCCGCTCCGGCAAGGGCACCGGCTTCAAGTTTACTGAGTACAATGGCGAATCGCTTCTCCTAACCATCAAGCAAGCGCTGCAAGCCTATCGTGACCAATCCTCATGGCAGGTGCTGATGCGCAACGGCATGAACAAGGACTTTTCCTGGAATTTCTCCGCGAAGGAGTACATCCGCATCTACGAGCGTGTGCGGCAGGCGAGGGCGGTGAGCGCGGCGTAGCAATGAGCGTTTCCAATGCGCACTATCTTTCACGTCGACATGGATGCTTTCTTTGTGTCGGTGGAAGAGCTGTTTGATCCTTCGCTGAAAGGGAAGGCTGTCGTCGTGGGAGGGCAGCGGGATGAGCGCGGCGTGGTCTCTGCCGCATCGTATGCGGCTCGCAAGTTTGGCGTGCATTCGGCCATGCCGCTGCGCACCGCGGCCAAACTCTGCCCGCATGCTGTGTTCGTTGACGGACATCCAGAGCGCTATCGCGAGTGCTCGGGAAAAGTTTATGAAGTCCTCAACCATTTCTCTCCACAGGTGGAGATGGCGTCAATCGAT
This sequence comes from Acidobacteriota bacterium, assembly GCA_003225595.1. Taxonomy (GTDB): domain Bacteria; phylum Acidobacteriota; class Terriglobia; order Terriglobales; family Acidobacteriaceae; genus Gp1-AA124. Next base: position 2,066 of record QIAR01000614.1, read on the forward strand.
GAAGCCTACCTCGACATGACCGGCACCAAGCGACTGCACGGCCCACCTTTGCGCGCGGCCCACATGCTCCACCAGAAGATGAAATCAGAGACACAGTTGAACTGCTCAATCGGAATCGGTGTGTCGCGATTGGTGGCGAAAGTTTCCTCGGCTCAGGCCAAGCCAAACGGGATCCTCTGGATTGTGCCGGGAGAGGAGGCAAAATTTCTCGCGCCTTTGAATGTTCGGGACATTCCGGGTGTGGGTAAAGTGATGGAGCAGAACCTGCATGCGCTGGGCATTCGCAAAGTTGACGACCTGGCGCAGCTCGATGAATCAGTTCTTAAAGAGCACTTCGGTAGATGGGGACTCGCTCTAGCAGGGAAGGCGCGAGGGGAAGATGCGGGCGGCTGGTTTGACAGTGAAGTCGGCGCTGATACAGATCCGAAGTCGATCAGCCACGAACACACTTACAACGAAGACACCTCCGATCAGGAACAACTCGAGTCCACGCTGATGCGGCTCTCAGAAATGGTTGGACGCCGCTTGCGCGAAGGCGGCCTGCTCGCGCGAACCATTCAATTGAAGCTGCGCTACAAAGACTTTACTACCATTACGCGCGCGCATTCGCTCGCAGCGTCGACACAGCTCGACACGGAAATATTCGAGCAAGTACGCACGCTTTTCCGGAAGAACTGGCACGAAGGCGCCGAAGTGCGCTTGCTTGGGGTGCACGCTTCTGGTTTTGAAGACCGCTCGAGCCAGATCGATCTGCTGGATTCCGGTCGCGAGGAGCGTTGGAACAAGGCTCTGGCTGCGGCCGACCGGCTGCGGGATAAATTCGGCGAATCCAGCGTCAGCCTGGCTACGGGCATGAAGGGCGCTTTCCGCGAGCGCACGCATGAGAATCCTGCGGGTCTGCCGGCAAAAGGCAACCCGCAGAAGTGATTTCCCCCAACCAGCAAGCCGGATACCCGGAATCGCCTGCGGTCCCGGCTTACGCTTATCTCAACTTGTGGTTTAAGGATTGCTCTTAGTTACCTGAATCAGCACCGCCCGACGTCGACTTTGAGGTCGTGCCGTTACCCGCCCCCATGCGGCTCAAGCGTGGGAAAAATGGTGTCACCTCGAACGGCATCTTCTCGCGCGCGGAAGTGATCGCCACTGGTTGCGACTTGATCAGTTCCACGCGATCGTCCCATGCGTTCATCTTCACGCGACCGC
>QIAR01000615.1:0-486 GCA_003225595.1 Acidobacteriota bacterium
GACATCGAGACGAGAACTAGCAATGACGCGAAAGTTGACCATCGGTGATGCACGGTATACCTCCTGTTGGTAGAAGTCTGATCGTACCGTGATGTGTTGTTAAGGCTGAAGGTGCGAAAGGTGTAATGATGAAGGTGGTCGTTAGTAATAAAGGATGAGAGCCTCAATTGTGTTCGCGAGACGCGGTCTGTTTCCGAGTTTGCTTTCAGAAACTCTAACCAAACGTGCCGTGAAGCGCGGCTTCGGGAGCTCAGCGCTTATCGTCGTGATCGTGGTCATAATCTTTACGGTCATGGTCCCGTTCGTGATCCTTATCGTGGTCGTGATGCGCGCGGCGGCGATCATGATCCCCATCCCGATCATCCTCGTGGTCGCGATGGTGTTTGTACCATCCGCGATGCAGTCCACGGTCATGATGTCCATTACGGTCGTCATCTCGATCGCGGTCACGATCACGATCCCAATCGCGGTGATGATAGCGATTGT
>QIAR01000615.1:587-3868 GCA_003225595.1 Acidobacteriota bacterium
AATGCTGGTAGACATCCTGCATTCGGCCTTCCATGCTACGGACTTCACTTTGGTTGTTGGTGGCCTTGTAGTTCTGCCAACGGGAATAATAGCTGTCAAACCGTTGTTGATCGCTCAAGGAAAGCCGAATTTGGGCTTGGGCGAAATGCGACAAAATCAGCGCCGCAAACACAGGCATGAATGCAAACAGCTTCTTCATTAAACCTCCAGCTGGGTGATCTGGCCGATGTGACGTTTGAAGACCATACTCCATCGTCGATTTCAGCAAACACGGCCATATTACAATTGCCGCTCGAGTTAATCCTCGGTACATCCGTCGCTTCCCTTCAGTAACCGGCTGCAAGAGAGCTTGCTTCGGGCACGCTATCCCTCCCTAAGATGAGATTCAAGTACGGCAGCGGTAAACTGCTGCTATGGCCGTAGGGGTTGAAAAGATTTCGGCGGTGACTTTGCGGGTTGCGAACATGAGGGACTCGTGTCGTTCTACAGGGATGTTCTTGGCATGGAGCTTGTATACGGCGGAGAACAGGGCGCCTTCTCTTCGCTGCGTCCGAAGGACGGACAATCCGCGGTCCTCAACTTGGAACAGCGTGATACGGTGACTCGCTGGGGTCGCCTGGGCTTCCATGTCGCCGATGTGGATGCGTTCTGGATGTATCCAAAGAAGTGGGGTTTTGGTCCGGCACGGCCACGGGACGCGTCATGCGGGCTTGCTTCCCGGCCTTCTTCTCAGCTTTCTCCTGGGCGGGGGTCTCCTTCGCTTCCTCCTTCTTGGAGCTCTCCTGCGCGAATACTGGCGTTGACAGCGAGAAGACAAGTACCGACGTGAACAACAGAGCGAGTAGTTTCTTCACCATCTAACCTCCTATCCAGCTAATCCAAACGAAAGCGTGAGTTGCGTTGCTTTGGGCACGGCAGGAACTCCTGAAGAAGGACCAGGCTGTGTGGATACGTCAAAATTGTGCCTCCGAGCAGTGAAGTCAATGGTGCGACTGGGGTGATGATCCGTGGCCAGGGGTCATACAAGCAATGGAAAAAGCCCGATCGGCGAGTCGGGGCCTTCTCGTCTTCCATCTGTCAGGCTACTGACGGCGGCTGCCCGTATCAGTCTTGCTCGCCGCAGAGTCCTTTCGGTCTTTATTGGCGCCTGGCGCCCTTTCCATTCACCGTTCGCGGAAGCTGCGCTCTTCCAGCCACTCCAGGATCTGTGCTTCAAGAAGCGGATGGTACATCGAATCCGGTTCTTTCGCCCGCGATTCTCATCGCCCTACGGCAGCGAGCGCGCAAAGTAGATACTGCGCTCCAATGTCACGATTCACCCCAAGACAGTCAGCGCCAATCGCGAATTTACGCACAGCGACAGTCAAGGAAATGTGCTGGGCAGCGGAACCTCGTTGCCACTGCTGAGTTTCCAGCCGTATGGCTGCGGAGTTGTGCTCAGAAAATGTCATTCGCATTTACGACCTGTCTGAAGCTGACGGCGTGAAGTTCATCACGATGGAGTATATCGAGGGTGTTAACGTCTGCAATGAAAACGTTCCGCCCAGGCCTGTCACGGTTGCCCATATTGTGCGCTTCTGCCGCAGGCGGGGGAGTAACATACTTCCCCACTACCGCGGGAGCATACCAAACCACCTTCGGAGGCATCGGCGACGTGTACTTTTCAGGCGACGCTTTTGTGGCGAAGCTCAATGCCACTGGAAGTGCCTTGCTCTATTCCACGTACCTAGGTGGCAGCAGCGATGAACAGGGCGAATCGATTGCAGTGGACGCTACTGGCAACGCGTACATCTCGGGCGAAACCTTCTCGACCAACTTCCCTACAGTGAATCCCATTCAGGCGACCAATGCTGGTAGCGGTGATTCCTTCGTAGCGAAGCTGAACGCCGCCGGAAATGCTCTCGTTTACTCCAGTACCTCGGCGGAAGTGATTTTGACCCCTTCCCCATGATTGAGATCGACCGTCGGGGCAATGCCTACTTGCAAGGAACAACTTTTTCCACCGACTTTCCCACAACCGCCGGGGCTTTTCAGACTGCGCTTGCCAGCCCGCCAGACACATACGTAGCGAAGGTCAATCCTGCTGGCAACGCTCTGGTGTACTCCACATATCTGGGCGGTACTGGCTTTGAGGCCTGCGGCAGCCAGATCGCGGTTGACCGCTTTGGGAATGTGTACGTGAACGGAGCGACAAACTCGACGGATTTCCCCATAACGCCCGGGGCCATCCAGACTGCGCTGGTCCCCGGCACCTGCGGCGATCCACCCGACACGTCCCCCTGCCTTGACGGCTTCTTGACTAAGCTGAACGCCGACGGCACGGCGTTGGTTTATTCCACTTACTTGGGAGGCAGCAGTAACGAGATCGTCTTAGGCACCGCCCTGGACCCTTTGGGTAACGCGTACATCTCGGGGTTTACGTTCTCGACTGACTTCCCAACCAAGAATCCCATCCAGCCAGCGAATGCTGGCGGCGGCGACGCCTACGTCGCGAAGGTGAATCCTGCCGGTACGGCGTTGGTCTATTCCACCTATTTGGGCGGCAGTGACTTCGACCTCAGCAGCGGGACTGCCGTTGCTCGGACAGGCAAAGCCTATGCTGTGGGGCTTACCTTCTCGACCGATTTCCCCACGATGAATCCCATCCAGGCCGCTAAGGCCGGGGAGGCCGACACAGACGACGTCTTCGTGACACTGTTCAATGCCGCGGGAAACGGAATTGTGTACTCGACCTATCTCGGCGGCAGTGGATACGACGAATCCGGTGGCGTCGTGCTCGATCCCGTCGGAAACGTCTATTTCGGAGGTCTTACCTCGTCGTCCGACTTCCCTCTGGTGAATCCCTTCCAACCTACCTTCGGAGGAGGCTTTTCGGACGCTTTTGTGGCGAAGATTTCCCCTCGTGAGGGCGGTGGGCGTTAACTGCGGCCACTGGAAGGGAACTGGCAAAGGTGCGGATCCCGTTCGGCGGGAATGTTCGCAAGACGCTTCGGAGCGCCTGACCAGGCGGTATCCGAATCGCGGCTTCGGAGTGTGGCCACACCGAAATAGCCAGAGAAGTAACGAATCATGGCGGGGCGGAGCGGCGTAACTCACATCACTAACTTCGGCCCCGGCTGAGTTCGGCCAAAGCAACAAATCGCGGCATCGCCGGTGATGCCACGCAAATCGGAGTACTGCATCATGTTTAGGTAGTCTGCAAGCTACGTGGGAATGAAGACGCGAGCCCGCGATATACACCGCATTCCACCAAACGGCTCTTGATCAATGATGCAGACAAC
>QIAR01000164.1 GCA_003225595.1 Acidobacteriota bacterium
TTTGCGGTCTCACGCTCTATCTCTTCGGCGCTGACGTTTGGGTCAGAATTCAGTTCAGACATTGTGCAGCTCCTTGTTCCACTCGGCGTATTTTGGCAAGTGCTTGGCGGACAGACCACCCGCTAATAACTCGCTGCTGCGCGATGGCAATTGAAAATTGTTCTACTCGGTCCAGTCGGACATATTGCTTACGCTGTTTTCCGGTCTTGTCACGCCAGTGGCGATACCAGTCCGTGCAGGTCGCCCGCCGCGCAACGGCACCGGTCTCTACCGCATTGCTTCCATTCGAGTTGTAGGCTTCCCAGCAGCATCTTGGGTAACAAAACACCGAATTTCAACCGGCCCATTTCGACGCGAAGCTTGACTCCGACTTGTTCAAGGGTTTCTAACATTTGCCGAACGCTTCAGTACCTGGCCCTGTTTTGAACGCCACCTTAGAGCAAAAACTCAATTCGGAAATGGCGTTGCGCCAGCTTTCAAATAGTGCTCGCGGGCGTGCAGTACCTTAAAGGCCGGTGTAGAGTTCCCATACGGCTTTGGGAGGTACTTGGGTCTCCTTGCTCTAGGGAGAAGGCACCTTGGGAGTACATGGGAACCTCACCAACCATCGAGGCGCCGAACAGTAAAACTTGTCGCGGCACGTTGACACTTATCGATGCTAAACAACTTGCCCTGTGCAACAGCTTGGAAAGGGGGAGTTTGAAAGTGGTCATGCTGCCCGCCAGGCAATAGACCTTCGCAGCAGGTCAGCTTGCTGAAGCCATCCTAGAAGGGGTTCCAATTTGTGAACGTTTGGGCAGCCAAATCTTTTCAAGCACTTAGCGGTCACCGATTCCTCGAAAACGTCCAGTCGTAACAAGAACAGGCGGCGCGTCAAGAGTCGGTGAAGCGCTTGCGATCACCCCGCGCGACGGAGAGTCGGGTGGAACCGCCCGTCGGATTTACCGCGCCACGGTCGCCGCACGAAAAGCTCTCGCCATTGCGAGAGACCAGGTCGAGAGACTCTTGGAGGCAATCCCAGACGCAGAAACGCAACGCACAAGCAAGTCCGTTAGGAGAGGCCGTGTCTAATGGTAGCGTTGCAGCAATTGCTTGAACCGTCTGTCCTGATGCTCGCTGGCCGAGGCGGTTACTCACGGCCATCTACGGGCCACCGAGATTGCTTCTTGTCCCCGCAATTTCTCGCATGTCCGCCGAGACGAACCTCTGTGCACATTTTATGACTGTTCTTGACATGAGCGTACATGTTCTAGAGTCCACCATTCGGCATACGTCTGGCATCATCCTTGGCGTTGCTCCCATCGATGCGGCATCTTGAAACTTTCGTAACCGCTGTCGGAAACCGCTATCAAGTTTCGTACCCGCCCTGATTACGGTATTTGATTACGCGCTTCGATTAGGCTCTGTGATCTAGATCACATGCTTGGTTGTTACACATCACAGCACCCTCGGCACGTGCCATCACATACTTGCGAGGCATTCATTTCCACCGTGCGATGGAGGCACTTATGTCGAGGCTATTGAAATGTGCATTATTCACTGTCACTATCTGGACTCTAGTCGCCGTTCGCGACGCCAGCGCGATGCCGAACTTTGCCCGCAAGTTGGGCGTTCCGTGCGAAACCTGCCACACCACCATCCCGAGGCTAAATGAAACCGGCTACAAGTTTCGCGCGGCCGGTTTTCGACTGCCGGAGATCATTGGTAAGTCGGAAGAGCAGAAGTTCGAACTGGGCGATTACTTCGCCGCTCGCCTCCAGGCGCGCTACGACACCCAGATGACAAACCAGCCGAACAGCGCCCCTGTCGCCAACGTCATAGGCGGTGTTCCCAGTTCCCGCACCACCACGAATGCCTTAAGCTTCCAGGAATTCACACTTTACCCGCTCACCGGCTCCTGGGGAAAGTACTTCGGTTCTCTCGCTGAGCTGTCGACCTCGCCCGAAGACGTTTTTGAAATCGAGAATGCGTACGTCCGTTTCGTCTTCGGCAAGTCAGACAAGTTCTTCACCTCCCGAGTCGGGATCTTCCACCCGTGGGAAGGCTTCGGCGCCTCGGACCGTCCGTTCAGCAACGCGCGTCCTTTTTTCCAGACTGTTCCGATCTCAGCTGGGGGCAGAGCCATCCCGTATGTGTTCCAGTCATGGGGCCTGGATGAGGCGGGCCTAGAGATTGGTGCGGATATCAAGAAGCTCTCGCTGCGCGCTGCGGTGTTAAACGGCACCCTAGTCCGGTGGGAGGGTGAGGCGAACAGTTTTCTGCCATTCCCTGCGCAGACCGGGCCCTGGAAAGGTGCAAACCAGGCTGTCTCGGCTTTGAACAAGCCCTTTGATTCGCCGGGCCACAGCACACCTGACTTTTCGGCAAATGCCACCTACATCCTGCATCCGGACGGCGGTGGGATCACGCTCCTCTACTATCATGGCAATGCTGCCACGCCGACTCACTGCATCGACGGCACCGCGATCGGCAAAACCAATGCAACTACGGCCGAGGTCTGCGGTGTGACCGGAGCCTCTGCCGCTTCACCCTTCGGTACGGTGGGTAATACCGATTTTGACCTCTCCAAAGCCACAGCTTTTCGCAACAACTTTGATCGGGTGGCTCTTTATGCATCCTATCCCATAGGGAAACGTTTCCTGCCACAGGGAGGATTCCAATACGGACGCGACACTACACCTGTCGATCCGGTTGCCTTCCCGACGATTCCGACTCCGACAAAGTTCGACAGCAAGGGTGCATTCGCCGAAGGTGCTTTCGTTTTCAACCAATATCTGACTGCCGGAGTTCGATACGATTGGTACAAACCGAAGTTTGCTGCGGCGACATTCAACACGCAGTGGGCTGTGACACCGTACGTGAACATCCCATTGCAGAACGGATTCCAGATCATCGCCGAATACCAGCACCGAGACTTCCAACTTAGTGCGTCGAACCATCGGCAAAACGATACGTTCCAAGCCCGGATCATTTTCATTAAGTGACCTGGAACCGGAACTGGAGCGACAGTGAGACTCAGATAGGCTGGTCAAATGGATGGGGGCTTCTTCCGTAACGAGTGGTACGGAAGAAGCCACTCACCGCTCTGCGACAGGATGGGCAATGAGCAGTGCGAGAAAAGTACTTCTGCTGGCACTCTTGGCCACAGTCGCTGTCAGGTGCAGTACCTGGGCTCAGGATGTCGGCAATATCTATACTGTGAACTGCGCTAACTGCCACGGCGCTGATGGTCGCGGCAACACAGTCCTCGGTCGAACTCTGAAGCTCCACGATCTTCGCTCTCCCGAGGTGCGGAGATTGAAGGAAGATGAACTGTTAGCGATTGTCAGCAAGGGCGCAGATCGTGGCAGAATGCCCGGATTTGAGAAAAAGCTCGGCATAGCAACGGTGCGCACACTCGTCGCTTATGTTCGCAACATCGAAAACCAGCCCATACCCGTCCCACAGATCAAGAAAGCGACGGGCTCACAAGCCAGTTCCGACAATGGGGATGTTAAAAGTGTCTATTCCGCAAAGTGTTCCCACTGTCACGGTGCGGACGGAGCGGGAAATACTGTCTTAGGCAGAGCTCTTAAGCTCCGAGACATGCGTTCACCCGAAGCTCAGAAGTTTTCGGAGGGCGAGGTGATAAGAATCATTGCCAGCGGCACGGACGGCGGCAGAATGCCCGGATTTCGCAAGAAACTGGGCCCGGAGATGGTTACGCAACTCGCCTCCTACGTTCGCGGGCTCGCGGGCAACCCTCCTATTGATGTGACAAAGAAACTGAGCAGCACTGAATCCGCGAGCGAACCCGCACCGTCAGAGCCAGTCAAGCCAGCGGTACAGGTCAAGGACAAAACGATTCCGACCGTCCAGCGAGAAAAACAAGGGCAGCTTCAGGACGACAGAAAGACGGGCGATACGCATAAAGCCTCGCCATTCGCCAGATTGTCATTGGCGATTATCCCGGCCCGCAAGAGCCACCGCGGAACCGAACTAGTGGATCTAAACTCTGCCAGCAAGGAAACACTAATGACGTTGCCGGGGATCACCAACGCCGACGCAGCGAACATCATTGCCGCTCGGCCTTACCGGTCAAGCCTGCAATTCAAAACCAGGAGGATTGTTAGGGCAGAGACTTACGCAAGGATTTCGGGTCGAGTAGTCGCAAAAAAGCCAGCGCAAACAACACAACGGCCCGACCCCAATGAGCCCACAGAGTAGAAAGCTGATTATGAGCTGCAACCATCGAGCGGCATCGCATTCTCGGGAAACTTTGAAGAATGAAGGGAGAGACAGTATGAAAAGCACAATTGCACTTGTTCTGCTTCTGATGATTACATTTGCTGCCAGTGCGGCAGCGCAGGATACTCCCGCAAAAGATCTTTTCGTTAGCAAATGCGCCATATGTCATGGAGCCGATGGCTCTGCCAAGACGACTATGGGAAAGAACCTCAAAATTCGCGACCTTCATTCCCCCGAAGTCCAAAAGCAATCGGACGCGGATCTGAAGACGATGATCACGAAAGGCAAGGGTAAGATGCCCGCCTTTGAAAGGAAGCTGACTGGAAAGCAGATCGACCAGCTAGTCGCTTACATCCGGGAAATTGTCAAGCAGAAATAGCAGCATTAAGGACGTGACCTGTCCGGGCAATTGCTTGAACCGTCTGTCCTGATGCTCGCTGGCCGAGGCGGTCACTCACGGCCAACTCCGGGCAGCTGATTTGAAGCAAACGGAAGATTCGGTTCAGTTGGAGAAACGGATGCCAACACACAGCCAGGGGATAGCTAACGCGGGCGATCGCCGATCATCGCCGATACCTCGCAGACGGTTTGTTGAGGTGCTGTTGGGCAGCGGATTCCTGGCGACCGCCATCGCCTTTGTTTATCCCGTCTTGCGCTACCTGATCCCACCCAAGGCTTCCGACCTGGGCAGCGATTCCGTCATAGCCGGACGTGTCGGTGAGCTGAAACCGAATACTGGAAAGGTCTTTCGTTTTGGCAACCGTCCCGGCCTACTGATCCGTACTCCCAACGGCGAGTACCGCGCGATGTCGGCTACCTGCACTCACCTCTCTTGTACGGTGCAGTATCGAGATGATCTTCATCAAGTCTGGTGCGCTTGCCATAACGGAACATACGACTTAAATGGACGGAACATCTCTGGTCCTCCTCCCCGGCCTTTGGAAGGCTTTGAGGTCCAAGTGCGCGGTGAGGAGATTTTCGTGAGGCGCCGGCGAGATGTCTGAGATGAGTCCCTTACGCAACGTACGCAAATGGCTGGACGAGCGGTTCGGTTGGGATGCCCTCATCGCACCGTTGCGGAAGAAGACCGTGCCCATGCACCGACTCTCATATTGGTACTTCCTTGGAGGTATCACTCTCTTCTTGTTCGTCATCCAGGTGCTGACCGGGATTCTATTGCTTCTGTACTACCGGCCGGGAGCCAACGAGGCTTTCGAGAGCGTCCAGTACATCATGACCCAGGTCGAGTTTGGCTGGCTGATTCGGTCGGTCCACTCCTGGTCAGCGAACTTGATGATCTTTACCGCGTTCGCACACATGTTCAGTGTCCTGTTCCTCAAGGCGTACCGCAAGCCTCGTGAACTTACGTGGGTCAGCGGAGTGATCCTGCTAGTCCTTGTCATGGGCTTCGGCTTCAGCGGCTACTTGCTGCCTTGGAACAGTCTGGCTTTTTTCGCCACTAAGGTTGGCACTGAGATTACTGGGCAAGTTCCCATTATCGGGAAGCCTTTGATGATCTTCCTTCGCGGCGGTGAAGAGGTGACGGGCGCCACCCTGACCCGGTTCTTTGGTTTTCACGTCGCCGTTCTGCCCGGGTTGGCAACCCTGTTGATCTTCGTGCATTTGTTGCTAGTTCAGCGTCTGGGCATCAGCGTGCCTCCCAAGCTAGAGGTGGAGTGGACCGTGAATCCGGCTGCAAAGCGGGAAATGAAATTCTTCCCCAACTTCATGCTGCGCGAACTGATGGCCTGGTACATGGCTTTGGGAGTTTTGGGCGCGTTGGCGGCCGTCTTTCCTTGGAACCTGGGGATTAGAGCAGATCCTTTTGTGCCGGCACCGGCGGGAATCAAGCCGGAGTGGTACTTCCTCTTCATGTTTCAAACGCTCAAGCTCATTCCGCCCAAGCTGTGGCTTATCGACGGCGAGGTTGTGGGTGTGCTTGTTTTCGGGCTGATCGGCTTGCTGTGGCTTCTGTTGCCCTTTTTTGAGAGTGATCAGCCTTCGCGACCCAAGCGGTGGATCACTGGACTTGCGGTTTTTGCTCTCGCGTACATGGCAGGTATGAGTGTCTATGGCCACCTGGCAAAATAAGTTCCGACCATTCGGCGCAGGCCGTTACCTGGTGCTGACACCTTTCGTCATGCTGGTTGTCTGTCTGAGTTATGGGCAAACCAAGAATTCCTGCCTGGACTGTCACTCCGCCCTGCCTGATCTGCTCGGGGTCAGCCAGGAGAAGTTCAGTCAGGACATACATGCCCAGAAAGGCTTGAGCTGCGCTAGCTGCCACGGCGGCGATCCCACTAGTGACGATCCAGACAAAGCCATGAGCCGAAAGGCCGGCTGGAAGGGCAAGATTGATCGCAAGCAGATCCCGAATTTGTGCGGAAGCTGCCATTCAGACCCAGCGTACATGCGGCAGTTAAACCCCAGCTTGCGCACGGACCAGTTGGGCCAGTACCGCACTAGTGTGCACGGCAAGCGCCTGGCCGCCGGCGACACGAAGGTTGCGGTGTGCACGGACTGTCATAGCGTCCACGATCTAAGGGCCCCCAGCGATCCCCGTTCCACGGTCAACCGGGTCAACGTGGCGAACACCTGCGCTCGCTGCCATTCTGACGCGGATTACATGAAGGGATATTCCATTCCCAAGGATCAGTTCGCAAAGTACAGAGCGAGCGTGCACCACGAAGCGCTAGCGGTGCGCGGGGATCTGAGTGCGCCAACCTGTACAACGTGTCATGGGAAGCATGGCGCGGTGCCACCAGGAATAGACAAGGTTCAGAATGTCTGCTCGACCTGTCACACTTTCCAAGCCCAGATGTACGAAAAAAGCTCGCACAAAGAGGCCTTTCAAGCGGCTTCTCTTCCAGGATGCGTCGTGTGTCATAGCAATCATGGCATCAGCCATCCAACTGACGCGAAGCTTGGCACCGGTCCTGACGCCGTCTGCATGCAGTGTCATACCCCAGGTGACGCCTGTGATCAAGCAAGGGCAGGATTGCAAAGTGACCTGAGTCAATTGGACAAGGCCATCAAAGGCGCAGACCAAGTTCTCGGTGTCGCCGAGTCTTCTGGCATGGAGGTGAGCGAGGCTCGGCTGGGACAGGATCAGGCGCGGGATTCGCTGACCAAGGCTCGAGTCACGATCCATAGCTTCCGGAAGGACCTGGTGGATCAGGATATTCAGGCCGGCCTGAATATCGCCGCCAAAAACCTGCAGGCGGGGCAGAAGGCCATGGCTGAGCGCAATTATCGCCGTGTCGGCTTGGGGCTCTCTCTCGTTGCGATCGCTCTAATGTTCGTGGGACTCCGGCTCTACATCAAGCGCATTGAAAGTTAGGAGTCGGAACGAGGTTAGGTTCGGAGGGAATGGCTCTTCGCCCAGCGTCGTCGAACTCCAGCCAGAAACTTCTCCTTGTCCGCCTGCATTTGCCGGACGAGGGCTTGATTGCCGGTATCTTCGTGCGCGGCTGCCCAGAGAACCATTTCCGTGAGCACCGGTGCAAGATCGATTCCTTTCGCAGTCAGCAGGTAATTCAGCTTTCGTCCGTCCGATGAGTCTGGTTCCGTGGTCACAATTCCATGAGCGACCAGCTTCTGCAGGCGATCTGCCAAGATGTTCGTCGCGATTCCTTCGTCGGATTCGAGGAATTCCTTGTAGGTCCGGGACCCGCGCACCATCATGTCGCGGATGATCAATAGCGACCAGCGATCGCCCAACATCTCCACCGAAGCATTCAGTGGACATCCCGACCGGCGCTTGGCTTTGCGCTTCTTCAGCACATTTCCACAGTAGCATATATTCACTTGCTTTTCACAAGTAAGATGTGTACAGTTTCACGCGCACAGGAAGGAGATGAAGGATGAGCAAGGTACGAGTATTGGTTGGCACACGCAAGGGCGCGTTCGTTCTGACGTCGGACGGCAAGCGCAAACAGTGGGATGTCAGTGGCCCCCATTTTGCGGGCTGGGAGATCTACCACGTCAAGGGATCGCCCGCTGATCCCAATCGGCTGTATGCGTCGCAGTGTAGCGGCTGGTTCGGGCAGATCATTCAACGCTCAGACGACGGTGGCAAAACCTGGCACCAGCCCGGAACGCCGCCCGGTGAAGCGGCCGCGCCAGCCGGACCGCCCAAAAGCGAGAGCAATAAGTTCGCTTACGACGCGTCTCCCGAAACCGGCAAGCCGCTCACTACTCATCAGTGGTACGACGGCAAGCAGCATCCCTGGGAGTTCAAGCGAGTCTGGCATCTCGAACCATCGCTCTCCGATCCGGATGGGGTCTACGCCGGAGTGGAGGACGCCGCCTTGTTCCGCTCGACCGACGGTGGACAGAACTGGCAGGAACTCGCCGGACTGCGCGGCCACGGTACAGGGCCCCGCTGGCAGCCAGGCGCCGGTGGGTTGTGTCTGCACACCATCCTTCTCGATCCGAGCAATCCCAACAGGATGTTCATCGCCATCTCCGCGGCGGGCGCTTTCCGCACCGACGACGGCGGCAAGACGTGGAAGCCGATCAACCGCGGACTCTACTCGCAATACATTCCCGAACCGACTGCCGAGATCGGCCACTGCGTTCACCGCATCGCCATGCACGGGTCGCGCCCGGATGTGCTCTTCATGCAGAAACACTGGGATGTGTTGCGCAGCGACAACGCCGGCGAGTTGTGGAAAGAGGTCAGCGGCAACTTGCCCACCGACTTCGGGTTCGTGATCGACGTGCACGCGCACGAGCCGGAAACCATCTACGTTGTCCCCATCAAGAGCGACTCGGAGCACTATGTCCACGATGGGAAGCTGCGCGTGTACCGCAGCCGCACCGGCGGCAACGAGGGGGAGGCGCTCACCAAAGGTCTGCGGCAACGCGACTGCTATGTGAACGTGTTGCGCGACGCGATGGCCGTGGACTCACTCGATAAGTGCGGCATTTATTTCGGCACTACGGGCGGCCAGGTGTACTGCTCTGCAGATGCGGGAGACAGCTGGGCTCCCATTGTCCGAGATCTTCCGGGCGTGCTTTCGGTGGAGGTGCAGACGCTGCCGTGAACTAAACGGAACTAACTCTCGAAATTCATACGGTCTAACAGTCCGCCGGAGCACAAGAGCGTATTCAGAGACGACGACACAGACTACACAGGAACGGCAAAACGACTTCTGTTAGACTAGCCCAGTTTGGCGGACACCGAAGACTCCGTGGCGACTCAGCGACAGCTAGCGAACCCCCCGTTGAGGGAAGCTCTCATCGATTTTCAGCTCGCTGACGAGTTGCCAGTAAAGTTCGCCGAGGACTTCGAAAAGCAAACGATATCCGGGCTGGAGCGAAAGCAACAAATCAGGGCTGGCAAATTCGAGATTAAGATCGGGCCTCCCCACGAGGCATTGAAAAAGAGCGAAGAGTTGCTTGGGTGGCGTTACGAGTCACCTGATGGTTCTAGGGTGGTTCAATTACGGCGCAACGGGATGACGTACAGCATCCTTAGGGACTACAAAGGCTGGCCCGAGATAAGAGACGCGGCTCGACGTGTTTGGGAATTCTACCTAGGATACCTCCCTGGTTCGGTAACGGTAACGCGGGCTGCTGTTCGGTATATCAATGTCCTTGAGTTCCCGCCCAGCGTGGAACTGAATGATTACCTGACAGCGGCACCACAGATTCCACAAGGACTGCCGCAGACTCTTGAGAATTTCCTTCAAAGGATCGTTATTCCCTATCAGAGCAACATCCATGCGATAATCACTCAGGCCCTTGAACCTGCCGCTCAACCTGGCACGCGTGTGATTTTGGATATCGACGTTTTTGCGCAACTGACAGTACAGGGGAAGTCACCCGCCCTTTGGAATCTCGTGGACAGCTTTCGCGCCATAAAAAATGCGATATTCTTTGCTTCGATAACTGAGGCGGCCTTGGAACGCTACGCATGATTGCATCTGCCACTCTCGACAGTCCATTGGTTTACACCCATACGGAAAGCGGAGCAAGCGAGCCCGCGCGTCTTATCGCCGAACATTTGAGAGTGTTCTGTGAACATTATTCCAAACCGCGGCGACAAATCTTGGAGCCGGAGATTATGGCTCTGCTTGGATCGGACGCTGGGAACGTAGAGAGCGTTGTCGTGAACGATGAAACTGCACGGAACGCCGTAGCCTTTGCAATGCTGCTACCCAGGGCAGTGCCTATTCCGGAAGTTGCTCCTGACCCGGATGGCGAAATATCGTTCGACTGGATTGGTAAATCGGGCAGAATGTTTTCTGTCAGCATTGGTGCGGACGGCAGAATCTCATATGCAGGAAGGTTTGGTGATAAGAGCAAGACTCACGGCATTGAGCAGCTTTCTGAAGTATGTCCGCGAGAAATTCTATTCGGCATCGAAAAAGCCCTCCGATAGGGCGCCAACTGCCGACTTACACACACTCGCGCGGTTCATCTTTAGCCACAGTCAATACTCTTCGACGTACTCAAGACCGAAGCCTGCCGCATTTCTTCCAGCACGTAACAAGTCCGTCATTTCAATGCAGTTTATCGACGGTTTTCAAGAAACCGAGATATGGGACGTTGGAGATATTATCGGCAGGGAGAGAGACAAAACTGCTCTTGCCAGAGCCGATCTGCCAAAGTCAGTAGCCTTGGACGTCGGGCTTACTGTTGAATTGGCTCCTGGCCCACACCCTCTTCACGCTGATGTTGGCGGCTGGCCGCCAGATAAAGATAAGCAGAAATTAATTGCGATAGAACTTTGTGTAAAATCCACACTGTCTCTGCGCCCAGCCACTTTGTAGTGGTTTACCCAAAGTGTCGGGACAATAGTAGTCAGCCTAAAGGGGCCGCGGTGAAATGACGTCCAACATGATCCGCGTCATACTTCCACCACATCTGCGAAACCTGGCGCACGCCGGTGCAGAGGTGACGCTCGAGATCGAAGGCCCGGTCACGCAGCGCTCTGTCCTCGACGCGCTCGAGGCTCACTATCCCATGCTGCGCGGCACCATTCGCGACCATGTCACGCAACAGCGCCGACCCTTCTTGCGCTTCTTCGCCTGCGAAGAAGACCTCTCCCATGAGCCGCCGGACGCGCTACTGCCCGATGCCGTCGTGTCCGGAAAGGAGCCGTTTATCGTCATAGGGGCCATTGCCGGCGGCTAGGGCCAGCACTGGTTGCGGAAGGGCAGCAGGCTGGTAAGACGCGAACTGACACTTAACAAATATTTCCAAAAAAAATACCGAACCTCTCGATCTCGCCACCCCTCGTTCGACGTTAAAGTAGAGAGCGAGCATCCCGACCGGTCGAGACCCGTCCGGCGGCCCAGCTCCAAACCCAAACTAAAAGGAGTCATTATTTATGCGATGCATGATCCTGATCAAAGCCAACAAGGACACAGAGGCGGGCGTTCTTCCCGACGAGAAGCTCCTGACCGAAATGGGGGAGTACAACGAAGAGCTGGTGAAAGCCGGCATAATGCTCGCGGGCGAGGGGCTCCACCCAACCTCCAAGGGCGCGCGCGTCAAGTTCTCGGGAGGGAAGCGGACCGTGATCGACGGGCCCTTCACCGAGACCAAGGAGCTGATCGCCGGCTTCTGGCTGTGGCAGGTGAGGTCGCTGGAAGAGGCAGGTGAGGTCGCTGGAAGAGGCGATCGAATGGGTCAAGCGCTGCCCCAATCCGACTGGCGTGGAGGCTGAGATCGAGATTCGCCAGGTGTTCGAGGCGGAAGACTTCGGTGCCGAGTTAACTCCCGAGCTCAGGGAGCAAGAGGAGCGCCTGCGCGCGCAGATCGAGAAAAAAAAGGCATCATGACGCCGTATTCGCGGCGCGCGAGGGAAGGGCACGGCTTCACAGGCTGCTGAAAAACTCCGATCACTGCATATTTTTGGGAAGGGCACGACTTAATAGGCTGCGGTCGCTTCGCCCTCATGCTAGGCGTCTCCCGTGGCATGTGGCCATGCGGCACCGTGGAAGAGCGGCCCTTCATGCCCGCGAAAGCCGGTCCGAATCAGGGACGGCTTTTAGCCGCTGTGGCAACGATTTGTCGCGCAGGCTCGTTTTTCCGCAGCCTGTTCACCCGTGCCGCCCGGAGCCCAACAGTGAACGGGTTTTACAGACTGCGGAAAAACTCGATTTGACCTCTTTTTGGGAGGGCA
>QIAR01000616.1 GCA_003225595.1 Acidobacteriota bacterium
TGCCTTCGCCTTGCTGCACGCAGGTGCGCGAAGCTCACATGTCGTGGAACAACGACAACCCGAACGACACGGCGCCGTTCTTTGTCACGACCTCTACCACGCCGAATGCTCCCGCCACATTCAACACGCCTTTGATAAACGAAATCATTGGCTACATGCCGGATGGCACCTTGCGGCGGTTCGCCCACTCCTTCACCACGGGAAGCGATCCCAACTTCTATTCGCAGAACGCCATCGTACTGTGTCCCAAGACGGGCAGTGGCTTGCCTGGGTCTCTGATTGGCTGAATACCTTGGGCACGGACTCGAAGGGGAACCAGAGAATCGACGTATTCATCGTCAAATTGCAATAAGCCTCTTCGAGACTCGAAATTAGCAAGTTTCGCTCTAACAACTTGGCATGCATAAAAGACTTCACTTCTTTAGCTGTTTGAGGCGAGCGTAGGGGTTCGGTCTCAGAACGCGGTCGTGAAAGGCGGCGATCACTTCCTGTCCAGTTGTCCATCTAGGAGCAATATCGACCTGTAGAGGACTTCGGTACCGTTGGCTACGTCTTGCCAAGACGTGAACTCCTTGGGAGAGTGACTGGTGCCATCTTTACTCGGAACAAAGATCATCGCCATTGGTGCAATCCGGGCGGTCTCCTGCGCGTCATGTCCAGCGAGGCTGGGCAGGTCTGTCGTGGCGAGGCCGAACGACTTCGCCGATTCGCGGACAGCGGATTGCAAACTTGCGTCTGCGCGAGCAGGTTCCGAGTGATCCAGCAGGCTGCATCGGGTCTCAACGTTTTCTGCCTTATCCGCCTCTGTGAATCTCTGCTGAATGTGCTCCCAGATGCGATCAACCTTTGCAGCATCGAGGTCGCGCAACTGAACTGGGAATTCTGCACGACCGGGAACAACGTTGATCGCTCCGGGCTCCACCTTGACGTATCCCACGTTGCGCTGATGGGATATCCCGCAAGAGCTACGCTACCGTACAAAGGGAGATAATCTGGGATGGAGACCTGAGCAGTAATGCCGTCGACACCGCGACCAGTCCAATCTGTGCGGGATAGTCCGCTGCTTCGGAATCCTTCGGTATTACCTAGCCTGAACTCTTTCGACACATAGGACAGGGTGATGCGAATCGGCAACCCCAGCCGGGCCGACCCCGATGTGTCAGAGGCACGCGAAGCCGCATCGAGACTCGTGACCGACGTAACACGCGCGGCGGACATCATCAGCAAAATCAGCTTGCTGTTCAAGAAGCCCAGCTCAGTCAGTCGAGTTCAAAGAGCAAAAGAGCGAGAAAGGAAGGGGCATCCCACGGGCGCGTCATTTTCGCTTCGCGGACATGCTGGTCTGGTGTGATTGCGGAGAAAAACACAGGTACTGACTAAATCCGGGCTTCCTCCGGACACATTCTCACGAGTTGCAAACATCTTTTGACAAACAAGTGACACGGTCCGCGCATCCGTTCCACTGGCGCCGAATCAAACGTCTCAAACGCACTGAAGACAGTCTTCACGCACACGCCGCGGTCTTTGGGTAGTGAACAAGGCACAACAAGGGCATTTTGGAGCGAGCCTGATTCAGGTTTCCATGGGTGTGGTGGTTGAAACCGATGGAACGGGAACGCTTGAAGATCGACAGAGGAGCAGCAACTACAGATCAACAATAAGGAGAAATCATGAGTGGGGTCCCAGGTTTCGCACGTAGTAACCGGTCAACTCCGTTCAGTCGGCACGGTGTACGAATGGCATCAGGTGCCGCCCATTTCAGCGGACCTGCAAGTCTAGAGAATTACCAACAAAACCGTTTCCAATATCACCCAATTAAGGAGTCACTCCGATGAAAAGAAGCTTACTCTCAGCAAGTCTTGCCTTTGCGGTCGCCCTCGGCTCGATCGGGATAGTTCCGCTCGCGAAAGCGGCAGCAGGCGATAGCTTTGTCTTCAACATGGTTAAATCCGCGGGCGCCGTGCCCTGCCTCAATGCCACAGCTTTCGGACGGGTCACGATCAGCGACCTGGGACCAGTTCAGAACATGCACGTTGAGGTGTTCAAACTTCCGGCCAACACGGAGTTTACGCTCTTTGTCATCACCACCCCGAACGCACCCTTCGTCCCTGCGTGGTATCAGGGCGACCTGACGACCAATGCCGTTGGCAGAGGTATCCTAGATGTGACTGGGATCTTCAGCGATGAGACCTTCATCCTGAACCCCGGCGTGCCTGCCGTTCCGGTCGAGACGCACCACCTCGGCCTGTGGTTTGCCGACCCGGCCGATGCGGTCAACGCCGGGTGTCCGGGCACGGTGACGCCTTTCGACGGCGACCATAACGCGGGCATACAAGTCTTGAACACGAGCAACTTTGCAATTGCAAACGGACCGTTGGGTCGGATCCAGTGAGCCGGGTCGTCACCTAGAGTGTCGGCTTTTTAGAGCATCACAGTTCTGCGCCCGCTCAAAGCGCGGAGTTTCCAAAGCCTAGGAGCTCCGCGCCAGCCTTGCTAGTCTAGGCCGAACCTATCCCTGCGCGTCGGCCTGCCTGATTTACGTCTTCCCCGATGAAATCCTCAGGTGTGCCTAAGGGATAGGTTCGGCCTTGTCGAAAAGCGAACAGTATCGGTGCTCGGAAAACAGACACTGCTGTCACTTGGGCCCGTCCACCCGCTGCACCAACGCTTGAAAGCGTGGATCACTTCGCACTTCAACAAAATGTGAGTCCTGCCTGATCCCGATCAGGTCGCTCACATGCATCTCCTGGGCCTTTTCCAGCCAGTACAGTGTATTTTCTTTATCCCCCAGGCCGGAAAATACCACTGCCAGGTCCAGGGCGGCATGTGTGTGCCTGGGCCAGAGTGCTTTTAATTCGGCAATTATCTTTTCCGCGTCGGTTCGGTTCCCTGAAACTGCATAGGCGTATCCGAGAAGCCCGCGCATCTCCCCCGGCGGGCCTCCTAGCTGCAATGCCCGCTTGTATTCGGTAATCGCCTCCGCGTACCTCCGTTTGTCCTGGTATACAACGCCGAGTACCGCGTGCGTCACGGCGTAATCAGGTTCCAAATCCAGCGTCTTCTTAGCTTGCTCGATTGCCTTATCATATTTACCCGCCTCCTGGAGGATCTTTGCCAGGTTGGCACCCACAACAGGTGACAGTGGATCCAACTCGGATGCCTTCTCCGCTTCGGCCAGCGCCTGTTCTTTGCGGCCCTCCACCGCAAGGTACATGGAATACCAGTGGTGGGCGGGGGCATAGTTGTGACCAAGCTCCAGGGCACGCTTGAACTC
>QIAR01000617.1 GCA_003225595.1 Acidobacteriota bacterium
GCAAATGGCGAATCGGCGCAAACCGCGTTGGCTGCCGACGGCTCAAGACGTCTCGACTCGAGACTTAAGGATGGGCGCCTGCTTTATAGAACAGAACCCGCCCGGATGGATCCAGTTGTTCCAGGAAGTCAAAGTCGACAACATCGCGGGTCAGTACCGCGCATTCGTATTTCCTGGCGGTTGCGAATAACAGCGCGTCATTCAACACGCGACGTCTCTGATCTTTTCCGTATTCCTGGACCCGGGCGAGTATGCCGGACAGTATTCCGGCCTCTCGCCATATCTGAAGGTCCGGCGCAATCGTTCGATAAACGGGTCGCCGTTCGATGACCGCGGCAACTTGCTCGATGATCTCCGGTGTTCGCCAGTGGGTAGGATCGAGCAGACCGCAGCTGGCCGCTAGTTCGGCTTCGGTAACCGGGGAATGCCACCCCTCGGCCGCCCGCAGCATCACGTCGCCCGTTTGGGGAAAGCGGTCTTGGAGAATGTCGATGTAGACCGTAGTGTCGTACAGCAGCTTAGCCGGTCGATGGGTGGTTGTACCTATGAACTCAAGCTCCGACTCGGCTCGCGGTTTGAGCTGTGTTCGATGCTTGTCGGGTTTGAGCCGTCTGAGAGTGCGTTGAAAGTCAGAACTCAAGGTCCGTCTCACGATCCACGGCGCCACGGCGGGAAAGCAGCCAGTCGGGGTAATCGTCCGCAACCGCAATGTTGGCCAGCGCGACCTCGATAAGGTCCGTGTCAGAATCAATTCCGGCGCGCTTCTTTGCCCTGGTAACCAGGGCTTCGGGCATTCTTCCCCGAACCACCTGGGTCCGTTGACCCCGCAGCAGACCTTCCTTCTCGGCGATGACCATCACGTCGCGCAACTTGCTGGAGCGCATAGGACTGGCACCGCCAATACCCGCATGCTTTCTTCTTCGCGAAGGGCCGGATTGAGCGCCACGCTTCATACTGTTCTTCTGGCGGCAGTTTGCATAGTTTCTTTGTAGCACAACATTGTTTCTATTGTAGTACAGAGTGGTCTTTATGTCTAGGATGCTATTGGCGCTTCAAGGTACTACCAGGCTTTAGTAGGGCGATTTCAATTCGAATGGTTGGCGCAAGGGTTAAGCCACATTCTCCAGCGCCAAGGCCATGCCCATGCCGCCGCTGACGCAGAGTGTCGCTACGCCGCGCCTGGCTTTACGCTTGAGCATTTCATGCAGAAGCGTAACTGTAATGCGCGTGCCCGTGCAGCCGATGGGATGCCCCAGGGCAATTGCCCCGCCGTTGACATTTAGCTTGTCGCGATCCAGGTGCAGTTCTCGGTCGCAAGCCAGGACTTGTGCGGCAAAGGCCTCATTGAGTTCGATAAGGTCGAAGCCCGCGAGCTTGAGGTTGTGCTTCTGTTCCATTTTGCGCAGGGCGGGCACCGGACCGATTCCCATGATGCGCGGGTCCACACCGGCAGACGCTACGGCCAGAATGCGAGCCAGAGGTTTGAGACTGTTCTTCTTAACAAAATCTTCACTAGAAAGAACTACAGCCGCGGCGCCGTCAGTGATGCCAGAAGAATTGCCGGCGGTGATAGTGCCGGTCTCAGAAAAAACGGGGGGAAGTTTGGCCATTTTTTCGGGGCTTGCACCAGCGAAAGGATGCTCGTCGCGATTCAAAACCTGACTACCTTTCTTGCTCTCCAGAGTGATTGGAACGAGCTCGGCCTCGAAACGCCCGGCCGCCAGGGCATGCGCGGCTCGAGTTTGGGAACACAACGCGAACTGATCCTGTTCCTCTCGAGTGATCTTGTACTGTTCCGCGAGCACTTCGGCGGTTTCTCCCATCACCATCTTGGCCAAAGGACAAAAAAATCCGTCGCGGTACATGCCATCGACAAGTTCCTGGTTGCCCAGGCGGTAACCCCAGCGGGCGCCATCTAGATAATAGGGCAGCCGAGACATGGACTCGGTTCCGCCGGCCAGCACGCAATCCAGATTGCCGCTGGCAATTTCTTGGTAAGCCAGCGCGATTGATTTCATTCCGGAGGCGCAGGCTTTATTCACCGTGTAGGCAGGAACTTCCTGCGGCACGCCACTGCGGATGGAAATCTGGCGCGCAGGATTGGGGCCGCCACCTGCCTGTCGCGCGTTGCCAAAAATGGTTTCTTCGACCTGCTGCGGCTGCACTCCGGCACGATCCATGGCAGCTTTCGCGGCGACCACACCCATGTCGGCGGCACTCATAGATGCTAACGACCCACCGAACTTGCCGATGGGCGTACGCATCGCCGAGAGGATATACACGTCCTGCAACAGTCACCTCCGAAATCTTCAGTCTAGCATTGGCGAGGTACTGCGGGCCCAGGGCCGGAGCCGATGACGTAGGATGCAGGCCAAGGCTTCACGTGGAGGGCGAGGCAGTAAACTGGTGAGCAATGAATTTCATTTACGGCATCAATGCCGTGAGCGAGGCGCTCAAATCGCAGGGGCGGGCGTTTCAGTGGGTTGGCGTGGCGAAAGAGCGCCATGACCTCCGTCTCCAGCACGTGGTGGAAGACTGCCGCAAGATTGGCATTGCTGTTCGTTTTCTGCCACGTCAGGAACTCGATCGCATGGCGGGAAACGGAGCGCACCAGGGAGTGGTGGCGGTCACTTCGGCAAAACAATATAACGATCTGGATGATGTAGTCGCCGTTAAACGCGGGCAGTATTCGTTGATTGTGGTGCTCGATGGAGTGGAAGATCCGCACAATCTTGGAGCGGTTCTCCGCACGGCTGATGCCGCGGGAGCAGATGGAGTTGTGATTCCGGAGCGTCGGGCAGCGGGTGTGACGGCGATCGTGGCCAAATCTTCAGCGGGCGCGAGCGAACATCTGCCGATCGCGAGGGTCAACAACATCGCGCGCACGCTAGAAGAATTCAAGTCAAGAAATCTATGGATCGTGGGCCTCGATGAGCGCGCGCAGCAAACCTACGCCGCGCTCGACTACAACATGGATTGCGCCATCGTGCTGGGAGCCGAAGGAAAAGGCGTACACGAGTTGGTGCGCAGAAAATGCGATTTCC
>QIAR01000598.1 GCA_003225595.1 Acidobacteriota bacterium
CGCAGGCTATCAAACTGGCGAACCCGCTGAGCGAGGAAGCCTCCGTCATGCGGACTTCGATGGTTCCGGGCATGCTCAACATGCTGGCTTACAACTTGAATCGCGGCGTTGACAACGTACGCTTGTTCGAAGCGGGGAAAGTGTTCGAGGCAGCCGGTGCGGAATCGAAAGAGTGGAAGCGCATTTGCCTGGCAGCAACCGGCAGTGCGGTGACTCCGAATGTGCATCAGGCGCCGCGGCCGATTTCATTTTTCGACATCAAGGGTGATGTCGAGAATCTGCTCGGAGGGTTTCAGTTCAACACCCTCTACTACGACGCGCACACGGCGGAGTACTACCACCCCGGACGTTCGGCGCGCGCGGTGATGGATGGCGCAACTGTGGCGCAGTTCGGGCAGATTCATCCCGACGTCGCCGCTGGGCGCAAGCTGCGGCAGGATGTCTTTATTGCCGAGCTTTACCTCGATCGGTTGTACAAACACGAGCTGCGGCAGCCGCAATATGAGCCTTTGCCACGGCATCCAGCGGTGGAGCGTGATTTTTCTTTCATCTTCGCGGATTCAGTGGTATTCGAAAAAATTCAGGCGGCCGTGCACGGATTGAATCTGGGCGAACTGCGCAGCTTTGTCCCGGTGGAACTTTTTCGCGGTGGAGCGATCCCCGCGGGCAGGTATTCGATCCTGCTGCGCGCCACGTTCCAGTCGCGCGAACGCACCTTGCGGGAGGACGAGGTCGCGCAGTGGTCGGCGCAGATTGTCAAGGCGCTAGAAAAAATGGGTGGGACCCTGCGGGCTTAAACTTCGCGGCTTGTAACCTCGTCAAGCTACGCTTCGACCTGCGGCGCCAGACGGTGCGCCATCAGCGGCGCGCTTTTCTCTCCGCCGCAAGGCGGGCCCGTCCGCGCTGTTTCACTTCACTGGCAAGCTCCCGCGTGGACTGTTGTGTGGTGATGCTGCGTCCTTCACCCCGCGCCAGGGAATCTTCCGCCACGTCCACCGCTGCGAGGATTTCCGCACGCGTGCGCTCCCGTTCCTCCCACAGCGACAAAGCTTCCTCGACCGCATCCTCGGCACGCTGAAACCGGCCAGTCTCGATGGCCCGGCGGATGAACGCTTCCTGATCGGGGGTCAAACGTACTTCCATGAGCCCAAGGGTAAGAGGCAAGAAAGCAGGTGTCAAGCTCACATCCAATAGTCCGCGCACAGTTCCGTCGCCCAGCTTTCGCGACCCGTGTGAAGAGGAGACTGGTCGAGCGCCCGGAAGATTGGGAGTGGAGCAGCTTTCGCCATTATGTCTCAGGCGTTGCGGGTGTCGTCGAAATCGAATCCCAGTGGTCGGCGCGAAAAAGGGAGCAGCTTGGGGTAACGACCAGGCTCGTCCCTCGGGATGAAAATCCCCGCTCTGTCTCTCCAAAACCGGGAGCGACAAGGGCAGGCACCCCTTTGAAATAATCTTCGGTGCGAAAGCGCGGGCTAACTCCGAGTCACTCTTGTTTTTTCGCACCAAATCGTCTCAAATCGGCATCTTGAATTTGTCCCACTGCATCCGAGTCTATTCCCTGCAAACCTCTCCCCGCTGTGGTCCTGTTCACCACATCTCGCAATGTCTTTTCGTATTCAGCAAGATTCTCAAAGGAGCCGATTGCTCCGTGAACGGGACATTCAACCCATTGCCGTGTGTCCGGGCCGTCACTCACTAGATTGATGGCCTTGCCGCAACCGTCTTTCTGGCAGAACACCTGAACACTCACAATGTGCTGATCGCCTTCAATCCGACCTGATATTTCGACGCGGACACGTGTCAGACCAAGTTGGTCAATCTCGTTTTTTGAGAATTCTACTACGGGCTGCCGGGTCACTTTCGAGAGATACGCACACCATCCGCTGCTCATCTTCTTTTGAAAAGCTGACATCATGGGATCACTCTCGGCAACAATTCCCGATACCCAAAACAACATACCCTCATCTTTCGTTCCGACCCGATACGAGAAATAGCAAACCCCGTCAATGTGCGGGAATCTCGGCTTACCGTCTTTCCTTTTCTTGAGCACCCTGCTAACGAGGATCATGTAATTCGTTGGGTCGGTATGGAGAAAATTTCCGTCATTCGCGATCAAGAGCAGACCCTTGTGCCCTTCTAGTTTGAGATGCGCTTTTGTGGAACGAATTTGCCGATTCGCATCCCGAATCAGTTTTTCGACTGGCCGTTCCAATATGTCCAGCCATTCCCGTTGGCACGGCTGAGGAAGGTGGGGAAGGCTTATCCTGAACCTTCCGAATGCCATAACCAGCCCTCGCCGGAGCCAATTCCAAGCAAGTGCCTGTAGCTTTCTCGCGTGATGCAGGCTTTTGTCTTCCTCAAGCGTCTTCAACTCGGATACGATCCGGTTGCCTCGAAAGAGAAAATCCGCGTAAGGCACAGAATGAACTTCAGCGAGGACTTCTCCACCAAAGTCGGTTACGAATCGCTCAAAGAAGTGGCGGAATTTATTTTTGTTCACGGGACAGCCTCTCACAGTCCAAAGTAGCACGATTCGCATGGCGAATACAAAGCGAAAATTGCATCTATGGACGAGGGCCGCAAACGCGTTCTCTTGATTGCTGCCGCGATCTTGGCAGCCCGCAAGCTGTGCCACCCGCTGGACGGGCGAGAGCGCAAGGCAAAGCGTCTGCGATGCTGTGTGCCTTGGTATTCCCTTATGCTACGCTGACCAATTATGGCCGACGTGGCAGCGCGAGCGAAATCCTTCCTCA
>QIAR01000599.1 GCA_003225595.1 Acidobacteriota bacterium
GACGGATGTTCGCGACACCCAGATTGGCTTTCGCCAATGGCGTTCCGCTCCCAGCCCAGGTAATTTTTAGAGGGAATCCTCGCTGGAAAGTTGTCACTCCGTCGATGCCCCATCCGGAGACTACCTTGCTGGTTACTCCACTTACGCCCCCCAGGAACCTCTTGCCGTGCCCGAAGGGGAGATCGAGCACATAGCTGATTACTAAACGCTGCGAGACATCCTGCGAGGAGAGCGATCTTTCCCCCTTCAGATTGTTCCAGTCCTGAACTTGTCCAACACCTCCGGTTGTGCCGTTCTCCAGCCAACTGGTCAGCGTGTCCGTGTTGCTGAGCAGTTTCGCGTTGGTGTAGGCCACGAGCAGGGTTCCACCGCCCTGGAACCTTCTTGTCGCCGACACCTGCAGCGAGTTATAGGTGCTCCCGCAGCAGCCAAATCCTGCAAGGGTCAAGCCCGTGTATTGGGGGTAAGGCCGACTAAGTTGGCCAGCAACGATGTTGGCGCCACCTATGGTGGCGTTCGGACTAGTTCCAGCCATAGGATTCGGAATCTGCTGCGCGATAGTGACAGGCTGACTCGCCGCGGCCTGGGTGGCAGCTTGTGCAACAAAGGAGTCGGGTATCTGGTTGATGTTGCTCTCGAACTGCGGCAGATGCACGCCGTGCGAGCCTGCGTAAGCCACATCAACGAAGAACCCGGCTGGCAGCTGACGCTGGATGTCGAAGTTGTACTGCTGCACATACCCTTCCTTTGGATCCAGGTACGGTGCAAGGCGCACTGACCCGGCGCCCGCTACAAAGGCTGAAGTGTTGCCAGTCCGTCCGGGCGGCAGAAGGATTCCTCCCGAACCAAACGGTCCCGGTTGAGCGCAACTGAAAGACGCGAAGCTCGTGCTCGCCAGCGTGCAGGTGTTTCCATCCAATGTGCTAAAGGGAGTGAGTCCGGCGTTGGTCGTTGCGGTAAAGGGTGTGCGCGCAAGGCTGACCACGTCGAGATCCGGGTTCACGCCGAACGAGACATAATTCGGAATCCAGAAGATACCGTACCCGCCGCGGATCACAGTCTTTGGGTCGAAGCTGTATGCGAATCCAAGCCGCGGCGAAAACTCCTTCTTGTTCAAAGGCATGTTATTGCGGGTGTCGTTCGGGCCAGTCTTCACAAGAAGCGCATCGCCGTGGCACGGAGAACCTACGGTGCCCCCGCAGCCTGTGACCGTAGCATTAGTGGCCTTAGGATCCCAGTAGGTCAGCCGGTCGAAGCGCTCCGACCAAGTGCCTTGCAGTTCGTAACGGAGCCCTAGATTCAGTGCGAGCTTCGTGGTTACGTGCCAAGTGTCGTTGAAGTACAGGGCGCGATAGGTCTGGCGACCGGCAGTCTGGGCGGGAACTTGTGCCTCACCCTCATTCTGGTTGACGAAACTCCCCTGGTTCTGGGACAAGCCCAACAGGAAATCGGCGAATGCAAATCCCGTGTTGGCGCCTCCGGTCAGCGCATTTAGGGCCGTCCAACTGCCAGAGAAGGCAAAAGCTCCGCTCGCAATGTTGGTCTGGAAGTAATTGTCCAGCCCGAGCTCGTACTGTGCGCCGATCTTAAAAGTATGCTTACCATGAATCACGGTGAGACCAGGCGTAACGTTGTATTGCGTATTGTGATCTCCAATAGCGCTGTTTCCTTGCGATTTGCCGACGTCGTTGGGAAAGGGGAAGGCGGGTGTGGGTGGGGTTCGCATGCTAGCAGGCGGGGCGTTGTAGTTGGCGGGCCAGCCTAGCGACGTGAGGTCAAAACCCGAAAGAATGGGCGCACGAGCATAGACGAAACGACTGCCGGCGATGTTGATGTCGAAGATCGTGGTCGGCGTAAAGGCGTGGTTGACATCAAATGCAAGGGCCTTGGTGTGATAGTTTTCCGAACACCGGTCGAAACACAGCCCGGTTCCGAATGGATTGGTCGGCAGGTCGAGCAATCCGAAGTATGTGAACCGCCCAAAGAGGCGGGTCTTCTCTGAGATGTTTTGGTCCACGCGGGCGACAAATTCGTTGTGGTTGCCGCCCGAGCTGCTGGCCGAGGTGAAATTATCTGTGATAGCGCCTGGCGTCGTGGGGGGCACAAAATACGTGTCCCACATGACCGTAGCCGCCTTACTAAATTCCGCTTGCGGGATTTGGTTGTTCACGTATGGCTGGCGAGCACCAGTAGTCTGGTTTACCGTGTACGGGTCGTAGAGCTGGATGCCTTGCGCCAATAGAGCGGAAAAGTCGCCGGTTCGGAACGCCGTGAGGGGAACCGTGGTCGTGAGGACCGACCCTGTCCGCAGCCGGAATTGCTCCCAGCTGGTGAAGAAAAAGGTTTTGTCTTTGATGACCGGCCCGCCCACGCTAAATCCGTACTGGTTCTGCACGTACGGGGGTGGCTCGTTTTTCTTGCCGCTTAGTATTTCTTTTTGCTTCAGGAAGAAGTTGTTCGAGTTCAAAACTTTGTTGCGCAGAAATTCATGCGCTTCGCCATGGAACGAGTTAGTACCCGACTTGGTGCTCAGGTTGACCACGCCACCGGCGAATTTTCCCCACTCTGCCCCTAAATCGTTGTACTGAACTTTGAATTCGCCAACCGAGTCCTGAGTCGGAATGACGATCGGCAGATTAATGTAGCCGATGTTCAGCGGCTGGCCGTCCAGGTATTCGGCGCTTTCGTTCGCAAACGAACCGCCAACCTGATAATTGCCCCAGCTGAATGGGTTTTGCCCGACAGGCGTGCCGCCAGATCCGCCCTGGGCAACGGCCGCAGGCGAAAGCGTAATTAGGTTGTAGATGTTGCGGCCGTTGAGAGGCAGCTCGTTGGCCTTGCGTTGCTCGACCACCTGTCCCAGGGACGAGTCCTCTGTCTGTAGAAGGGGCGTTTCTGCGGTGACCTCCACAGTCTCGCTCACCTGGCCAACCTGCAACGCCACGTCGATCTTGGTACTTTGCTGCACCTGCACGACGACGGGCTCGCGGGTTATGCGCTTGAAACCTTGCTTCTCAACCTCGATCCGGTAGTTTCCCGGAAGCAGGTTAACAAACGAGTAAAGCCCGTCCGCACCGGTCGGTTGTGTGCGCTTCTCCGCCGTGCCCAGGTTGGTCAGCGTGACCTGAGCATCTGGTATCGCGGCCCCCGAGGGGTCCGTGACGGAGCCGGCGATTGAGCCGTACGTGCTCTGCCCCTGCACGAACGGGCACGACAAGAAGACCAGACTCAGAGAAACAACCAGCGTCCAAAACCTGCGAGACAGCATATGTGCACCCTCCCCGGGTAACCTTTGCAACTACGTTCAACATTGAGAGATCTGAAAATGCGACGACCCACCCACGTCTTCACCACGAAACGAAGTTGGCCCACCAGCTCAACGCATGAGCTTTTTTGGTTCCGCATACCGTATGCAGTTTGGCTTGATATTGTCAAGCCCAATTTTGAGGCTGGCTGGTCACTTGGTTTAGACCAAGACACTCAAACCAGACCACACGTGAAACGTCGTCTCAGATTTAGGTCTCGAGTGTTTTTCCAGATTGTGCGCAGTGCGAAAATTTATGCGCGGTCGGGGTGGTTTGTCAACCTAAAACAATCGATTTTCTTAGCAGAGGTGAGTCCTCTCAGTCCAAAGG
>QIAR01000165.1 GCA_003225595.1 Acidobacteriota bacterium
GGTTTTGTTGAGTGTGCCTGCCTGAACGCGCTTGACGATTTCCTCGCGGGAGAGGTCGAAGATCGCGTCCAGAATCTGCGCCCGCTCCTGCTGGTTCGCCCGCCCCACAACGAAGAGTACGCGGGCACTATGCTGGATGTAGCGGGGCGAAAGCAGCTGCCGTTTCAAGAGTTCCATGATGATGGGCGCTTTGGCGCGGTCGAAGCGTCCTGGATCGCCGCGGCGGTCCAATTCGGAGAAGAATTCCGATGTCCATTCGTTGTGGTAGTTCCACACTTTCTCGAACAGTTCCGGCGTAAAACGGGTCCCGGCCTTGACCTCGGAGGCGTTCACAGCCAATACGACTCCATCCTCGGTGAGCGCCGGCCGCTGCAGGTAGCCGTTCTTGGTGATGGCGGCCTGGTGACGGACAAGGGTCCACAGCCACGATACATCGATCCGGTAGGTGGCAAGGTCATTCATGAACCGCAGCTTAAGTTCGTAGTCGTCGATCGCCGCCGCGAAGTTGCCATTGAGGATCTGGAAGCCGTAGTTCGCCGCCATGTAGAACGCATGTTGGATGTGCTCAATGGTGATCTCACCCTTGGGCACGCCGTAGATGGAGTCCCAAAGTTCTTGCGTGAAGATCTTCTCCGGGGCCTCCAACATCTCCTTGGTGACGACGCGGGGCGTGATCTTGCCCTGGGAGTTCAATAAGCCGCGGGACTGCAGCAGGAGCCGCTCCGAGTCAATGAGACCACTGGCGACGGTTGGTACGGGCTTGCCTTTCACGTCCACCATCTCTTGCGGCGCATTGAGGATGGCCTGCACCTGCGTCACAGGAGCCCGTAAGGGCTCATTGCCAGCGGCCACGTAGGCCGTTTCTGGGCTAGCGACCCAGCTTTGCCGGTAGGCATCATAGAGTCGTCCCTTCACCCGCTTTGCAAGGATGTCTTCCAGGGTGAGCTGTTGACCTGCAGGCAGCGGCTCCTCGGGCACAAACATGAGACCCAACAGGCGCTCTCGCAGCTTGTCGATGACCATCGCACGCAGAGCCAGCGGGTTATACCTCGAGCGGCCATAGGGATCGTTGGGCTGATAAATCATTACCGCCGCCATCCCGCCAATGGGAGCGCCCTGACTGAGTTCGCCATTCTTCATGCCGGCCATGAGCATCATCAGCGCGTTGTACCGCTGATAGGCAATCATGTTCGGGGAGGCCATGCCGATCGACTGCGGATCCGGAAAGACGCCCTGCGGGTCGTCCTTCCACATCTCAATGAGGCTGGCCAAGTAGTCCCAGCGGCCGACGTTCGTCCCAAGGAGCCGACGCCGCAAGACCCAGGCGATCGCGGGCAAGAACCGGCCCGCATTTCCCTCCTCATAGAGGACCTTGATCTTAAAAGTGCCAGCCTGGACGCCGATCACGCTTTCCAGCCGTGCCAGCAGCTTCTCCACAATGAGGGCCTCCTGAGGAGTCTGAATCTTAGGGATGTAGTAGTACACGCCGGTGCCAGCGCGGGTGAGAGACTCGTAGTTGTTGAGTGTCCAGAGGACAGTGATGGCAATCAGGCCGGGCACCGGTTGGCCTTCGACCCTGATGTGGTCATACCGCACGTGGATGCCAGGAGGCCGACCAAACCGGGTCGGCCACTGCGCCGGGGACGTATTGATCTTGTACGCGCGCGGTTGTCCTTTCTTCACCACCTCATAGGGGCGGTCGGACCAGCGGCCTTCGAAAATCTCTTTGGCGTTCTGCATGGCCGCAAAAACCCCCACCGGCTGATTCGCGGGTATGCCATCGGGCTGAAAATGGGGCGGTGAGGCGTCTTCAAAGTCCGGCATATTCATGGGCGCCGGGCTATTCAACGCGTTGAAGGCCATGTCCAGCGGATGCCAAGGTCCGGTGAGCTCCAAGCCAGGATTCGTCAAGGGGTGGGCATCATCTGGGATGGGCACGTCGTCGTTGAGCCGCCAGCGCCACTCGCTGTCTCGACCGAGAAAGTTATCAATCAGGCCTTGGACGATCTGGCGAAATGTCCACAACTGCCCCGTCACAGGATCCTCAAATGTGTCGTCCCACTTCGGCCAGGCATATTTCTTGCTGACCGGCGCGGGGGACTGCAGGAGCGCCCGGCGTGCAGTCAGAGCCGCAGCGATCTCGGGACTCAGCTCTCGGGTGAGCGTGGCAATCGTCTGCTCGACATTGACCTCTCGGCCGTTCACCTTCTTGGTCCCGAACAGGTCTGGGAACTTCTGGAGAATGTCCTCACGGATCATGGTCTCGGGCCTCCTCAACTCTTTCGTACCAGCACGCCGAACGCGCAGCAAAAATATGATCTCCTCTGACGGGGGACGGCGTGCGGCAGTTGGTGGGGCTGCACCTGGAGCAGCGCACGCCCCGAACCGCAGCTGGCACATCTTCTATCTAAGCCGGGATCTGCAAGGCTGGCGACGTCTTCTGAATCATCGCCAGCAGGGTCTCCCGGTCAGGCTTGAGCAACTCGGCAACGCGTTGCTTGCTTACGTTGGCGACGATGATTTGCCCAATCTCAGTATGCACGTCCGAGAAGATACCTATGCTCTTCATCTTTTGTGTCTGCAACTGGTTGTCTTCGGTCGGGGTGACGTAGTGCACCGAGCTAGCATTGTAGCGGTGGATCAGGAATAGTTGGACGAGTGTCATCAGTCGCTTCTTGCGGAGCGGAGCGAGAGTGTTCTGGTCGCGAATCGAGAGGATGTTGCGGCCGCGACGATCCTGGATGTTGGAGAAGACCACGTTGGCGAGCTTTTCCCTGCTGGGCTCGTTCAACAAGCTCAGCTCCAACAGTTCCGAACCGGCCGTGTGCGGACGTAGCTCGACGCGAATTTTCGCCGGATGGTCGAAGTGCTTTCTCCACTCCGTAAGCCACTCCTCCAGCAGCTTGGTCGGGACCTCGGTCTGCACCAAGTGCTGGAACTGCGTCGATCCCTTGCCCATCGCCTTGGTCGCCGCGGTGCGTCCCGACGAAGCCATCAATGCGGCGTCGAGCCGTGGTCCTCCGACCAAGGTCTGCGGCGTCCGATACGGTGACTCCAGCAGTCTAAACTTGCGCTGCAGGCGCGCCAGCGCCAGCATCCCGTCCTGCTTCAACGCGGTCGCGAACTCCTCGGCGGCCAAGCCGTCGATCTGATGGCCACCGTATGTGATGAAGTTGAAGACGAAGCCGAGTTTCCCGAGCTCCTCGGGGAAGCGCTTCATCTCCTCGTCGCTCATGCCCGTGGTGTCCCAGTTGAACGACGGCGACAGGTTATAGGCCAGCATCTTGTCGGGATACTCCGCGTGGATGGCGTGCGCGAACTTCCTGGCGTCCTCGAGGTCCGCCGTCTTGGTCTCCATCCACAGCACGTCGGCGAAGGGCGCTACAGCGAGCGACTTGAGGATAGCGTAATCGATCCCCGCTTGGATCTGATAGAAGCCTTCGGGGGTCTTGGGCAGCTCGCAATCCCAGATCAACTGGATGCCCATCGACTTCGCTCGCTCGCGCGCCTCGTAGAAAGAAGCCCGTTTGGAGAGCGCCAGCCATTCCTCGACGGTCATGTGGAAACGGTCGCCCTCGTCCGTGCGGGACTCCATCACCTCGGCGACTGCCAGCCCATAGGTCTTGAGCCTGGCTTCCGCCTGCCAGATTTCCATGTATTGCGTGTCTATCCTGTCGAGCGCAGCATCGAGCTCGGTCGCGGTCGCCTCCCTGAGGGCCTGGGCACCCTCCGCGATCATCGACATGAGCCCAACCCTCTCCAGCCAGGCGAAGGTCGCCAGATACTCGGCCTCGGACATGGCGAACAACAAGTGTCCGCGGACCTCCTGGACCCCAAGTTCGAAGAGCTTCCTCGATATGGCTAGGTAGCCAGCCTTATAGCTTGGCAGGTCGATGTTGGTGGCGCCGAGGATGAAGGGCTGATCTCGCTCGTCGCTTCGATTCTCGAGGAAGGTTGCAGACTCGGCGTCGGTTCGGGCCACAAGGATGCCCGGAACGCGCATGATGTCGAGCTGCAGGCGGGCGGCGTTGAGGCGCTTGATCTGCTCGTCCTCGGCCACGAGCACCTTGCCGCTCTGGTGGCCGCACTTCTTCGCTCCAGGCTTCTGGTCTTCGATGTGGTAGCCCGGCACCCCGACCTCGACGAGGCGGCGGATCAGATTGCGCACATGCGCGTCCCCACCGTGACCGGTGTCGGCGTCGGCAATGATGAAGGGCCGATAGTCGATGACCGGGGTCGCCTTGCGCTCTTCTTCGCTCATCCGCATGCGGGCGAAGTGTTGGTTTTTGTCGGCTGTGAGCAGTGCCCGCACCAGCCCGGCTGCTTCGTCTGGCACCTGACTGAGGGGATAGCTCGCCAAGTCCGGGCCCGGATCCTCTGAGAGTGATCCCCGGGCGGACGTCGCCCAGCCGCCCAGGTAAATGCCTTCCATCCCCATCCGTTTCATCATGACCGCCTGGCCCGGCGAATAGGGACCGAAGGTCGTGATCTGCTTGCGCTGTAGGAACAGCTCCTGCAACCGCGCGTAGAACTCCTCGGCTGCCCGTCGCGCAACGGTGTAGTCGCCGGGAATCGTGCCCTGCTGCTCGGCCACCTGGCGGGGGGAGTAAAGACGGACGATCCCGGCGAACCGGGGGCTCGCGAACCATTGCCTGGCGGCCTCGACCTGCTGGTCGGGTGTGGTCGTGGTCGCTTCCTCGCGCTCCGCGCGGACAAATATTTTCGCCTCCACAGATGACCTCCTAACACACCCTGTACTTGAAGCTAGGCAGAAAAACGAAGTGACCTGCTGACCAGCGAGACGCTTTAACTTCCTCGGCGCCGCGGCCCTAATATACGGCAACCCAGAGTCCCTGCGCCACTGATGATTGGTAGACGAATCGCGTCATCCAGAAACTGGTGCGGTGGCGACTTCCTCTTGGCTGGCTTGAATCTGCGGATGACTGAGCGCAGCTAGTTTCCACGGATCGCGCTCTCCGGCCACAATCGCACCGAATGATCGTGTATAGCTAAGGTTTGCCGGCTGCGCGCACCGTCCACCGCTGTGCAAGCGCTTTTGTGACAGCGCTTTCCAGGATCTCTGGGGTTAGGCTTCCTTTTTCGCAATAATCGCACGCCCCTTCCAGAATTAGCTTGTCGGCATTCTTCTGCGAAAGGCCACTGAGAACCAGTACTGGAATGTTAGAGGTGGAGGCTGTGCGTTTCAGCCTGCGCAGCACCTCGACGCCGTCCAAGCCGGGCATGAGCATGTCCAGAATGATCAAGCTGGGATGGGCGCTCTCGGCGGTAGCAATTCCGGTTTGACCGTCGCTGGCAATCAACACTTCATACCCCGCATCCTGTAAGACGTGGGAATATTTCTGCTGGAGGACTTACTGTCGTCGATGTACAGAATCGTGTCTATTGCCATAAAGCCTCTGTCGAATCCTAAGCGAAGGCATCGGAATGCTAGTTGTATTCTACGCTCAACTAGAAGTGAGCCATGTAATGCTAGTCACAAGTACGGAGTTACTTGAGAACAGTGCCGAACGGGGCTCGGCCTGAACAGACGAGGACGTCTCTTCCCACGCGGTTGGTTGGATAGGGCGGGATCGTCTCGGCCTACACACTCTTTACAACGAACTCATATTCGCCAGGAACTCGGAGTTCGACCTGGTCTTGCTCAGCTTATCGATGAGCAGTTCCATGGCTTCGACCGGCGATAGCGGGTTCAGCACCTTGCGCAGTACCCAGATGCGGGACAGGTCTTCCCTGGGGATCAGCAATTCTTCTTTTCGGGTGCCGGAGCGCTGGATGTCGATGGCTGGGAATACGCGCTTATCCACGAGCTTGCGCTCCAGAATGATTTCGCAGTTGCCGGTGCCCTTGAACTCTTCGAAGATCACGTCGTCCATGCGGGAACCAGTGTCAATCAACGCCGTAGCAATGATGGTCAGTGAGCCGCCTTCTTCGATGTTTCGCGCGGATCCGAAGAAGCGCTTCGGGCGCTGCAGAGCGTTCGAGTCCACGCCGCCAGAAAGGACCTTGCCGCTGGGCGGAACAATGGTGTTATAGGCGCGGGCCAGACGGGTGATGGAATCAAGCAGGATGACTACGTCGCGCTTGTGCTCGACCAGGCGCTTGGCCTTTTCGATCACCATCTCCGCAACCTGCACGTGACGCGCGGCGGGCTCATCGAATGTGGACGAGATCACCTCGCCTTTGACCGAGCGCTGCATGTCAGTGACTTCTTCCGGACGCTCGTCGATCAGCAGAACTATGAGCACGACCTCGGGATGGTTCGTGGTAATGGAGTTGGCGACGTTCTGCAGGAGCATCGTCTTACCGGCGCGGGGCGGGGAAACGATGAGGCCGCGCTGTCCCTTGCCGAGAGGCGTCAGAAGATCCATGACTCGGGCGCTGACGTTTTCACGGGTGGTCTCAAGCTTGCAGCGCTCCTGCGGGTAAAGCGGGGTCAGGTTATCGAACAGGATTTTGTTGCGCGCTTCTTCCGGCGATTCGAAGTTCACCGCCTCGATCTTGACCAGGGCGAAATACTTCTCTCCCTCGTGCGGCGGACGGACCTGGCCGCTGATGGTGTCTCCGGTCTTGAGGTCGAACTTGCGGATTTGCGATGGAGAAACGTAAATGTCGTCCGGACCCGGCAGGTAGTTGTAGTCGGGTGAGCGCAGGAAACCGTAGCCATCGGGCAAGATTTCCAGCACACCCTCGGCAAAAATGTGCCCTTCTTTTTCACTCTGGGCTTGGAGGATCTTGAAGATGAGGTCCTGCTTGCGCAGTCCGCTGGCACCGGGCAGATCCAGAGATCGGGCGATCTTGGTCAGCTCGGTAATATTTTTTTCTTTGAGTTCGGCTATGGTCATAATCACCTACAGGAGATTTTCAAGGGGGGACACTCGGGAAGACTTACACCGGGGGAGCAGTCGGCGGGGCTGGGTTAGGCAGCCCGCCGTTGCGCCTCGGCCACATTCTCCGGCTCGGAAAGAACCGACTCCCGCTCCGAGCCTGCAATCCGATCCAGCACTTCGTTCATAGTTTCCTGGATGCGGGTATTGGGCTTGTGAAACTTGCGAGTTGCCTTGGACGCAAGCTGACACAGCATATAACGGTTTCTCAACGTCTGTAAAGCATCAAAAACACGATCAGAGCGCATCTTTTTCGTTCTCCTAACTCTATGATATTGGCCCCGGACCCATTCTCCCCGTAGCTTGACGCTTCCCCTACCGGGGGTTGCCTAGCTACTCAAGATCGGATGGGTTTCAGAACGAGATGCCTAAACCACTGGTATAGATGCTCCACCCCACCCCAAAGTTGCTCAATTTTATGGGGCTTGTGCCTTCCGGCCGAGGTTCTTCCGCACGGCGAAAAACGGTAAAGATGTCCGTGGAACGGCCTAAAATGTATCCGCAATTGAAGTCAAGGTCAAGTAAATCTTTGGGATCGGAGAGTCCCAGGTAACACGAAGGTACAAGGCTCGGGCCACCCTTTTTTCCCACAGCCGACCCCCAGGAGCATCTGGAGTGCGCCATGGACGGTTAAAGATAATCGCTAGGAACTATCGCGTGAGTTGTTCTGGTCGCCAACACCGCGGTATTTGCATGAACCTTCGGGGTCAAGATCGAGGTCAGCTTTGCGTGTAGAATCTCAGGAGCATACAAGGAAAATCCAACTGGTGATCGTCGGCGAGCACAAAACGCCTAAGAGCGCATTTACTAGAGTGCTGTCGCTAGTCTGCGTTTTTTTGGTAATGCTCGTCGCGCTGGCGCAGGCGAATCACGTCCACCCACAGAATTCAAAGCTTGCTAACCATAGCTGTTCGATCTGCTCGTTAGCCCATGGCGGACTCCTGGTGAAAGGAGTCTATCGGCTGGTTCCTCGCTTTGCTCCTTCGATGTATGTCGGTTGCGCGGAGGAGTCTTCAAAGTCGTTCTTAGTTATCGCTTCTCTTTACATCCGTCCTCCGCCTTCGGTCTAAAGACGCAGCACCGCCGACGACCAAGCGGGCGGTTACCTCAGGGCTAAAGCCCGTGTCTTGGCGTGCCTTGAGTGGCACGGCTAACGCTGTGCCCTTCCCGAAACCGATTCATGGAAAACAACTTCTATTTTTTGGAGGATGCGATGAGTATTTCTGGAAGACGCAGCTCTGCATTTGGATCAACGAAGGGAATTAGGATTTCTGGCAAGATTTCTAGATTCGTATTGGCGGTTATGTTTGCATTCGCTGCCTGCGTGCTGGTGGAAGCGCAGTCCCTGGGCGCGGCGGGGACAATTCAAGGGAAGATCGCGGATTCTACCGGGGCCGTGATTCCCGGCGCCACTGTCGAAATCAAGAACCCGGTCACCGGATTTGATCGCACCACGACGACGGACAGCTCGGGCTTGTTTGTCTTTCGAAACGTGCCCGAAAACTCCTACCACCTGGCGGTGACGGCAAAGGGTTTCGAAGTCGCGCAGCAGGATGTAGACGTGCGCACAGCCGTGCCGATTGACCTGACAATCGCTTTGAAAGTGGCTACCAGCAGCGAAGCAGTCGAAGTCCATGCTGCGGCGGGCGACCTGCTGGAGAACGACCCCAGCGCCCACACTGACGTGGACTCGGCGATTACTGCCAAGATTCCCTTGGAATCCACGCAATCAGCCCTGAGCCAGATCATCACGTATTCGTCGCCCGGCGTGGTTGCCGATTCTAATGGCTTCTTCCATCCTCTGGGCGATCACGCTCAGACTTCGTTTTCAATCGATAATCAGCCAATCTCGGATCAACAGAGCCGCGTCTACTCGAACCAGATTCCCGCCGAGGCCATTCAGTCCATGGAGCTCATCACGGGGATACCGCCCGCTGAGTATGGCGACAAAACCAGCCTGGTTGCCATCGTAAACACGAAGTCGGGTCTCGGTCAGACGCAGCCGATGGGAAGGGTTTCCACCAGCTATGGTTCTTTCGGTTCGGTTGGTTCGACCATTGATTTTGGTCTGGGGAGCGCTAAGTACGGCAATTACTTTTCTGCGGGTGGGTTGCGCACAGGACGTTTTCTCGACCCGCCCGAGTTCGAAGCTATTCACGATAAGGGCAACTCCGAGAGCTTCTTTGATCGCGCCGATTACCAGCCGAGCAAGTCCGATTCACTGCACCTGGATCTGTTCCTGGCGCGTTCCTGGTTCCAGGCTCCCAACACTTTTGACCAGGCTGCGGCTGGACAAGATCAACGGCAACAGACAAAGACGTTCAACATCGCTCCAGGCTGGACGCATCTTTTCAGCTCGGCCACGCTGCTGACGGCAAGCGCGTTTGTGCGCCAGGATCGCGTGCAGTACTACCCCAGCGCCGACCTCTTCTCCGACCAACCAGAGACGGTTGGCCAAGGCCGACGGTTGACCAACACTGGTTTTCGCATTGACCTCTCGCACGTGAAGGGGCGGCACAACATCAAAGCGGGCTTTCAATATTCGCACGATTCGCTTTCTGAAAACTTCCGCTTCGGGATAACTGACCCTACGGTCAATCCAGTCTGCCTGGACAACTCCGGCAATCCGGTGCTCGACCCCACCATTACCGATCCCGCGACCTGCGCGTCGCACGGGTTTACCCCGAACCCTGATCTCAAGCCGGGTCTGGTGCCGTGTGATTTAACACGCAACGGAACGCTGCTGTCTTTCAAGGACTCTGGTGGGATCGATCAGCAGGCCCTGTATGCGCAGGACACAATCAGTCTAGGAGGCCTCACGGCCAACCTGGGTGTGCGTGGCGACCATTACAGCGGGCTCACAGAAAAGTACATGGTTGAACCGCGTGTTGGTCTGTCTTATCGCATCGGTCAAAGCAACACGGTCCTTCGCACGGGATACGCGCGCACGCTGGAGACTCCGTACAACGAGAACCTCTTGCTGTCGAGCGCAGTGGGCGCGGGAGGACTGGCAGCCAATGTATTCAGTCCGACGACAGCGGCACCGCTAACTTCGGGCCGACGCAACCAGTTTAACGCCGGTTTCCAGCAGGCGCTTGGGCGGTATCTGGTGGTGGACGCCGACTACTTCTGGAAGTACACCCACAACGCGTTCGACTTCAACACGCTCGGAGACACACCCATCGCCTTTCCGATCGCGTGGCGAAAATCGAAGCTGGACGGCTTCTCGGTGCGGGTCAGTTTGCCTGAGATTCATGGATTTCGCGGCTACACGGTCATGGGGCACACTCGCGCTCGCTATTTCAACCCCGAGGTTGGTGGCTTGTTCTTCGACACCAACCCTCCGACTGGCGTGTTCCGCATCGACCACGACCAGGCTTTCCAACAGACGACCAATCTTCAGTACAGGTTCTTGAAGCGGAGGGACGGCTGGGCTGCCTTCACGTGGCGATATGACAGCGGATTGGTGAACGGCTCTGTGACCGACTATGCTACGGCGCTTACGCTAACGGCGGATCAACAGGCAGCCATTGGCCTGTTCTGCGGGAATGTGTTCGCAACACTCAGTTCACCGATTAGCTCGTGTTCAGATCCTCATCGTGGCGCATTGCGAGTGCGCATTCCGGCGGACGGTACAGAGAACGATGATAGGAATCCTCCACGCATCGCTCCACGACACTTGTTTGATCTTGGCATGGGTTTCGACAATTTGCTGCGCACTGACCGCCACAAGTTGACGGCGAAGTTCACCGTAGTGAACCTGGCCAACAAAGAGGCTCTCTATAACTTCCTCTCCACGTTTAGCGGAACACACTTCGTCACTCCGCGGAGTTACACGGCGGAGCTGGGATTTACGTTCTAGGAGGCTGCTGAAAAACTCCGAAAAGCAGATTCCTCGCGGGCTGAAGCCCGCTCGGAATGACAAAAGTAAAGGGACTTAACGGCACCTTCGGCTTCGCTCAGGGCAGGCTCGAAGTCGTGCCCTCCCAAAACAGAGGTCAAATCGAGTTTTCCCGCAGCATGTTTAGCCGTGCCGTAAGTGCCGCCAAATCAAGTGTACTGCAGGCTTGAAAAAGCCATGCGGAAGCACGAGCGAGGACGCTCGCGCCTACATTGACGGGCGGGTGACGGCGCTCACACCACACTCTCGCGGACAGGAGTGTCCGCGCCACACGAGACCAGCCTCAGCGGCTATAAAGCCGTCCGGTTCGGCCTAGTTTCGTCACCCTTCGACCTCGCATAGGGCAGGTCAGAGAACTGAAGCCATCGGACGCCCGCATCTTTTTCAGCGCGCTCAGGATTTCGGCCTAGGCGCTCTCAGATTACGCCCAGAAGGTGCGATCCAATGTCCGGTAGTGAATGGCTTCGGCGATGTGCTTGGGCTGGATCGCTGGCGCCGGTTCCAGGTCGGCAATAGTACGAGCGACCTTCAGGATGCGGTCGTGGGCGCGGGCGGTCAGACTCTGCTGGGCCATGGCGCGCTCCAGCAGGCGCTCGCAGTCGGGTGAAAGATCGCAGAACGAGCGAATGTGGCG
>QIAR01000600.1 GCA_003225595.1 Acidobacteriota bacterium
AACGAAGACGGCTCTCGTTCTAGCGCTATGCGGCTCCCGTCTTGATTCTTATGTCCGACTCTTCGGCTTCTGCCTGAAGCCAGTCATCTATCGCGTATCCGTCTACTCTTCCGCGTTGCTCGTACAGCTCGTAAGCGCGGCGTCGGATTTGTTCTTCGAGCTCAGCGCGAGCCTCTGCAGCCTCTTGAGGTATTGGGAGTGGAATTGGCCTGGGTTTCATGGGGAAGTGCCTCCTACGGCGCGATCCCGTGATTATGCGCCAAATGGTCCTCTGCAAACGCGAGTCTCGATCCCCTCGGTGATTTGCAAAAGCACTGAACACTAGCCACCTACGTCGCTCTGGCTTTCTTTTGCACTGAGACTGCACGCTCACTCAGCGGCGGCCGGCGACGGGTGGGACGTAAGAGCTTGATGTCGAGTTCCTACTCCCGAAGGGTGGGGCGCAACGTGTTGCGGTGCCTACCCTATTTCTGAACAGCCCTAACCTGATTCGCTCCTTGCTCCCGCAAAACGGTAAGAATGAAGACGCGTTGGAACACCCTATTTCACCGTTGCTCGGCGGTAAGATGTTCTGCTTTGCTGGGGATGTCCTAATCTGACAAAACATTGTCATTGTCTCGTTCGAGAAGCGGGACTGCCTTTTCGTATTTTTTCGAACATTGGAGACTGGGTCGCGTGTAGTAGCACATTGTTTCCTCGCGAGTTCCTCGCCATATACTGCAACTCCTCTCCATGGCCTTCCGTAAAACAGCGCCGAATATTGATGTCATCTGTGGTAACCCGCCTAGTGGATCACCTTTGTACTGATTATGATGGCGTATGCGCCGGGGCAGAGGATTCTCTGCGGCTGCCAAACCAAATCCGGAACGACGCCACTGGGCGCGACTTCCCCTGGCCATACCGGTCTTCGTGCGGGGGGTTAACGCGCAAGGCAGAGAATTTCTGGAATTCAGCACCTTGCTCAACGAAAGCGCCGGCGGGGTACTGCTTGCAATTCGCAAACCTTTGCGGCGCTGGTCGCGGGTATCCCTAGAAATACCCTCTGCACCCCTTCTAATGAATGTTAGTTTACCGGGGACGGTGCGAAGGCTGCGAGCGCGCGTGGTTCGAATCACGTCTGTAGAAGGCTGGAACCTCTGCGGGTTACAATTTCTCCGTCCGCTTGCCTAATGCTGCCAAAAGCAATGGGCAACATTTTTCGGGTTCTTCTTTCAAGAATGCAACTGAAAACGTGCGACAACGTGAAGCACTTTGCCTTACGGGTCGCCGACCGCCCTGGACTACCTGCTGCGATTGCTTCGGCTCTCTGGCAAAGGGGGTCAACATCGAGACGTTTTCTGCGGAACTCCACAGAGGACAAGGGACATTCCACCTGGTCGTGGACAAAGTCGCAGTTGCCAAAGAGACATTTATGGAGAACGGCTGGGAGGCTGCCGAGGAGAACGTGCCAGCACAGACTCTGGCCAACAAGCCAGGGAAGGCCGGATCCCGACGCTTTTTAAAAGTAGTGCGCTAACCGGAGATTCGCCGAAGTCCGTCTGATGCAAAACCCCAACCGAGAAGAGAAGTTCCCCCGTCAATAAAGACTCGATCTTTTAGACGGGCGCCTTTATTCTATCGCTAGTTTCCTGATGGATACGCACCTCACACTTGCGAGCGCGCCTGCCGCACCATCTCGACCAAAATTTTTCTAGTGTCTGCCGGATTGGTCACTTCTCGCAAGAACGCGATGCGGGCACCACGCGTGCCATCCTGGGTTTTTACCCGCACGTGAAAGCCGAGGCGGTCGACCGCTGTCATGGTTGCTTCCTGTGACTCAATGCGAGCAAATTCCCGGGCAAGCAGGAGGAGCGCATCCTGGTGGTCGGCGTTCATGTGCTGGATGATTTCGGCCATTGAGTCGGCAAGAGGGTCCGGTTGGCTGCGGTCGTATTCGGAGGCACATACCCAGCCCATCACTCCGAAGCCGCCCACGTAATAAACGTCCACCACGTCCATCCGGTAAAAAGAAAAGTCTTCAAAATCCACCCAATACTTGCTGTTGGCGTAACGTTGCAGGTAGAGCTTTCTCGCCTCCGGCACCTCTGACTCCGGTATCGGCAGAACATTTCCTACCAGCGTGACCCTAGCTGCTCCGAGCGGATCACCGCCGGTGTCATCCTGGGTCACAAGCAAGCTAGCGCGAGGGTCGGCCTGCAAGTTCTGCGTATGCATGGCCATTGTGCTGATAAGGAAGATGGGACGTCCGTGATCGTCCAACCCGTAGGGCATCACTGATCCGAACGGAAAACCCGGCTGTTTCCGCGATAGAGTCGAGAGGCTACCTATGCGGCCCAAGTACATCAGGGTACGTGCACGCTCAGCGAAGGCAGGCTCGGGGACCGTAGGCTGGTCACTCGCTGGCCCGACGCCCGCATGTTTTCTGATGGATGAGGAAGTCATGATTGGTGTCTCCTAGCACCTTAGAGCGCGCGCTTTGAGGTTATGTGCGGCGTT
This sequence comes from Acidobacteriota bacterium, assembly GCA_003225595.1. Taxonomy (GTDB): domain Bacteria; phylum Acidobacteriota; class Terriglobia; order Terriglobales; family Acidobacteriaceae; genus Gp1-AA124. The sequence continues at coordinate 2,497 of QIAR01000600.1, forward strand.
GCGTCGCCGATTATCGCGGTGTCGCGGATCCGAGAATCGGCGCGCTCAGAGAGCGACGTGAGACTGGCCGCCGAGTTTCGGTAAGCGCCGCGTCCAATCGAGCCGCGAGCGCAGTGAACGCCGGTGCGGGGCCCTTCCAGCGCAACTGTTGCACGTCCTCGAAGAGCGCGATGTCGGTCCGGAGCGTAGCCAGCGTGCGAAAGAGCAGTGCGCGGTCCCGCTCGCGACAGAGAGTGTCTGCGAGGGCACTCGCGTTGGTGGCGTTCACGCGCCACTCGCGACAGTCCATCGGGATGGATTCGAGATGAAAAAACTTGGCGAGGACGGCAGCCGACGACTTCGCACCCCAGCCCGGCAGGCCGGGATAGCCGTCTGCCGCATCGCCCACCAGCGCTAGATAGTCGGGGATCGATGCCGGTGAGACGCCGAACTTCTGGACTACACCTTGCTCGTCTAAGGCACTCGACGATGTAGTACGCAGCTTGAGAAGAGAGGCGAATGTCACCTTCGTTCTCGCTGACAGACCCCATGTCGTCTATTCAAGACTTCGAACCCTGAGAGCAGCAAAGCCAAAACTGCTCGA
>QIAR01000601.1 GCA_003225595.1 Acidobacteriota bacterium
GACATCCAGCGCCATCACGTGCGGGATGTACTGACAACCCTTTTGGTCCCAGGTCGGGGTCTCCGAAGGCACTTGGCTCGCTGCTGCCGCCGGTAACCCTTCGGAGATATAGACCACGACGTACTGCAAGGTATTATTGGGACCCGTAACCACCGTCTCCGTGGTCACCGGGTGAGCCGTGTGTGCTTTTTGGCAGTTCGGCTCTTTTGACATATCGATCGGCCGCTGGTGCGCGGGTGTGCCCTGAAGCTTGATAGTTCCAGTGATCTTGCCCTCAGCCGCGGCACTCACACTGCGCGTCGAATACAAAAATCCAAACGCTAGAAGTAGTAGTGCCGAGGCCATTCCCACGAATTTGTAGCAAGTGGTCATCTGAGTCGTTCTCCTAAAGATCCTGAAAAGATCATTTATTCGCTGGCGGAGTAGCCGGGGCGTTTGGCTCAATCGGCTTCAAACCGAGTTGCTTCGCGATGTCCTTTTCCTTTGTATGCATTGGCTGGAGGGTGCGCAAGTAAAACACCAAGTCCCATGCCTGCTCGGGGTTGAGGTTGTCGGCGAAAGAAGGCATGGGCGTACCATCCAAACCGGTCATGAAGATTTTGTACAGATCTTCGTCGGTTTGGCCGCATTTGAAGCGGTGCCCTTCCGTAAAGTCATAGGGAGGAATCGGCCGATCCTTGCTGTCGGTTAGAGTCGGAGCTGAGGGGCCATCCCCGCGGCCCTCGGTCCCATGGCATTTCCAGCACTCCATCTTTTGAAATAGTTGCTGTCCTTCCTTGATCCTGTCAGCCGTCACTTCCGGTTCGGGTGTGACTTGCAGTGGTTTTCCCGGTCCTTCTTTTTTCCAACGCGACGAGAAAGTCTTGATGTAAGCGACCAGATCCTCGCGATTCTGATCGCTGAGTGGAAGCCAGGAAGGCATGTTACTGGCTTCGAGTCCGCGCTTTATGGTGTTGATCAGATCGGAATCTGTCGGGAGAGTGCCCGTGGGTGTAGACCGGCACTTGAAAGTTGCAAGTGTAAAGTCGCGCGGCTTCGGATCGATGTAAGGCGCATTTTCGCCGTTGCCATCGCCGCGTGGACCGTGACAGCCAATGCAATAGCGGCGGTAAAGGCCCTTCCCCCGTCGCTCCTGCCGCGTGAAATCGTTCTTCGGCTCCGGATATCCAGAACTCGTTCCGCCGTTCTGTGCTGCCGCGACACCCAATCCGAGGCTCATAAACGTGATCGCGCAGAGAAGGACCGTGTTGTGATTGGTTCGCATTGGCTTCCTCTTTCTCTTCTCAGAACGCAAAGTCAAAACCCATAAAGTAACTGTTGTTCCGCTGGTCTTGCCCACTGGCGGACGTCAACCTGGACCGCCCGGTCGCGAATTCCTGATGCCAGGCGAGGCCGGCGCGGCTGTGCATAAACGGGTAGTAGCGGTACCCAACCGTGAACACATCAGCATTTCCGAGCTCGGTCGCATTACTGGCCAACGCCTGCTGAGCCATCCGAACCAGCTCGTAGCGGCCGATGAAAAACAGTTGCGGAGAATAAGTGTAATGCGCTTCGAAGGTGCCGGTGTTCCAAATCGGCCCTTGCGCTCCTGGCGGAAGCGGCTGCCCCGCTGGTATCGGCTCGCCCGTAGATGTCAAATTGGCAAAGTGAACATTGTCCCCAGCGCGCTGGTAGACGACCGCCAGGTCGAACCGCCCGATGTAAAAACTGCCATAAACGCCCGCCCGATAAAACGAGCGGTTTCCCTGTCCGGTTCCGGGTATGGGTTCACCAGTCGACGTCAGGAAGAACGTAGGCTTCAAGCCGAGAGCCCCGTACACGCCGACGCGTTGTAATCCGAGACCCCCCGCCATGAACGCCTGACTCAAATGAATATAGCCGTTATAGGTTCGGCCTCCGGGCAGCCCCAACTCGCCATTCGTGCTGCTTATCAGCGAAGCCGCGAAGCGAGTATGGTCATCCTCCGAATGGCCCATGAGTTCGACGCCGAGTTGGTTCTCTCCGAAAGAGAAATCATTCACATCCCCGACCGGCATGAAATGGTAGAGCTGGTACGCGCCGCCGACATTGGAAAACGTCATCATACGCTTCTCCGAAAGCGGCACATCAAGCTCGAACTTGCCGAATTTGAAGTTCAGCCATGGCGATCCTAGTAAGTTGTCGAACCGCACGTTGGCCGATTCGAAGCCTACTGTGCCGTCCCCTGGATCGATCGATGGAACGAGCAGGAATGAAATATTCTTGAGCAGAGTTCCACCCGTCAGGATATCGATGCCAGTCAGGTCGAAGCCGGAAGTATTAACGGTTTTTTCGATCGTAGGGCTGGTCGGATCCCCGGGTATGGAATCCACTGCTGTATGGCCCAAGCTCTCGTAGTGCCAGTGCGGTGTGATTCTCATCGCGACCGGCCAGAAAGATGCGTTTTGCCAGATAGGTGCATCCCTGTCATCACCTAGTTGGTAACCCTCATCTTTGAATTTCTGGCCGAAACTGTTCAACTTTGGCCAAGCCTCATGGCACGCCGAGCACGGCAGTCCATATTTTCGAGCAAAGGCCGGTATGGCTGAGGCGTCCTGGAAAGACGCGAACAAGAGGAAAGCAAGGAATAGTCGGATCACCATACTCCTTGGGAAAATGCTCATGGAGTCCTCCTCGTGCAGAATCAAACGGGCCGGAGAAGAACGCACTACAGAAAGTGCGTGCGGACGCACTTACTATCACGATTTGGAGAGGAGAGTCAAGTAGGAAGCAGACTAGGCTGCATTAAAATGACGGGGGTCCTCCGACTGAGATTCAGATGGATGCGATAGATTGCGGGTAAGGAGCTTTGCGATTGTGGTGGCCATCTGTTTCGTGCGAATGCGGTCACGACCCAAGACAACCGGTCGCATAAAGCCGAACATAAATCCGATAACCCCTATGAAGTTGGCAAGCGCCTCAAGTTCGTCGTCCGGCAACGCTCGGCATTCACGGTATTTTCTAAGCCGCTTGGCGATAGCCTGGGCATGTAGG
>QIAR01000166.1 GCA_003225595.1 Acidobacteriota bacterium
CATCAACACGGCTGGTGGCGCTGGGGCGCAGATCAGTCCCAATCTCGCGGGACGGCTTGCCGCCGACTTTGCCCAGTGCTACCAGGTGTTCAAAACAAGCAACCCAACATACGCAAACCAGTGTCTTGTTTCGGCGGAGCACATTTTCGATCTGGCGAACACCACACCCAGCAGCCTGCTAACCGTGGCTCCGAACAGTTTCTACCCGGAAACTGAATGGCGCGACGACCTGGAGCTGGGAGCAACTGAAATCTACTTTGCCCTGCAGCCGGGGAACCTGCCAGGCGGGCTGCCGCATACCGATCCCATGTTCTATCTCACCGCAGCGGCAAACTGGGCGAATGCTTATATCCATGGACCGAACGACGCGGCTGACACCTTGAACCTCTATGACGTAAGCGGCCTTGCGCATTACGAGCTATACCGCGCGATCGGACTGGCTGGGGCGTCCGGATTGGCGGTGACCCAGGCCGACTTGTTAAGCGATCTCAACAAGCAATTGAGCAAGGCGGTGACTCAGGCGGGAACAGATCCGTTCGGATTCGGGTTTCCCTGGGCTACGTACGACACCACCTCGCACGGCGCGGGGCTGGCTGTCATGGCCAGCGAATATACGTTCCTGTCCGGCACGAACACCTACACCGATTTCGGCACTCGTTGGCTGGCGAACATCCTGGGCACCAACGCCTGGGGCACGTCGCTGATTGTGGGAGACGGAAGCACGTTTCCTGATTGCATGCAGCATCAGGTCGCGAACCTGGCTGGCTCGTTGAATGGTTCGCCCCCGGTTCTGCTGGGCGCAGCCGTCGAGGGACCGAACTCCTTCGCCGCGAAGGGCACGCTCACCGGGATGAGAACCTGTCCCCAGAACGGTGCGGATGTGTTCGCGCAATTCAACAATACCAAAGCCGTTTACAAGGACTTCGTGCCGTCGTTTTTCACGGTGGAACCGGCGATCGACCTCACCGCATCCTCCCCGCTGGCTTTCGCTTGGCAGATTGCGGGCGCTCCATCGGGCACCCCGTAACTCAAAATGGAGGGCGGCGCAAGTCGCCCTCCCATCTTCGCCAGTATGCTGAACCGATGGAGTCTGACTTCCTTCTGGCGTTCTGCATTGTGCTAGTATCTGCTTGAGTTAATAGCGCCTGCGCCGCACGCCTGTGTTGTCAGGCTGCCACACGCGGCACACGGCGTTTTTCCCGGGCCTATACCACATTCAAGCGCGAGTCTTTCTGCCGGAATTATGATGAAAGATACCTTAGGAGTCCTGCTGGCCGGAGGCGCGGGTGAACGCCTTTACCCTTTGACCCGCGATCGCGCCAAGCCCGCGGTCACCTTCGGCGGCATATATCGCATCATCGATATCACACTCTCCAATTGCATCAATTCCGACCTGCGCCGGGTCTACATTCTCACGCAGTACAAGGCGCTCTCGCTGAACCGGCATATTCGCGAAGGCTGGAATATTGTGGGCCGGGAAGTGGGAGAGTTCATTGAAATCCTCCCGCCCATGAAGCGGGTCAGCGAAAATTGGTATATGGGTACGGCCGATGCGGTCTATCAAAACATCTATTCGATCGGCTCGGAACAGCCGAAGCACGTCGTCATCCTTTCCGGTGACCATATCTACAAGATGAATTATGAGCGCATGCTCAAACAGCATCGCGATTCCGGGTCCGACGTAACCCTTGCCACGATCCTGATGGATCCATCAGAGTCGTATCGCTTCGGCGTCGTGGAGATCGACCGTGACAGCCGCATCACCGGTTTCCTGGAAAAACCGCAGCAGACGGATATCCGCTCGCCCTACGATCCCACCAAGATTTCCGGCTCGATGGGCATTTACATTTTCAACACCGATGTGCTCATTCCGGTGCTGCTCAAAGATGCCGAAGATCCCGATTCCAGCCACGACTTCGGCAAAGATATTTTGCCTAAGATGGTCGATGAATACCGCGTCTACTCGTTCAATTTCGTCGACGAGAATAAGAAAGAGGCGTTGTACTGGCGTGACGTGGGGACGTTGGAAGCTTTCTACGAAGCCAATATGGACATCGTCTCGGTTTCGCCGGTATTCAATCTTTACGATTCGGAGTGGCCCATTCGCACTCACCAGCGACAGTATCCGCCAGCCAAATTTGTCTTTGCCGAACCGGGCCGAATGGGCCAGGCACTGGATTCGATCGTTTCTTCGGGCTGCATCATCTCCGGCGGCACGGTGAAGGGCAGCGTGCTTTCGCCTGATGTGCGGGTAAACTCGTATACCGAGGTGGATTCCAGCATCCTATTCACCCACGCGAATGTGGGACGTCACTGCCGCATCCGGCGCGCCATCCTCGACCGCGACGTGCACGTTCCCGAAGGCACCACGATCGGCTACGACGTGGAAGCCGACCGCCAGCGATATTTCGTGACCGACACCGGCATCACGGTGGTGACGCGTGACTATTCGCTGTTTGAGAACCCGGTGACGGTGGATTACTTCACCAGCGAGTGAGGGCCTTTCGAGGGCGGTACTTTCCAATCGGGAAGCAATCAGCATGACACGCCTGCCCACCTGGCTCACTCGACTCAATCAGGAAGTCGTCGCCTGCGTCCGCTGCCCACGCCTGGTCGCCTATCGACAGCGGATCGCGCGCGAGAAAAGGCGTGCCTACCTTGAGTGGGATTACTGGGGCAAACCTGTGCCCGGGTTTGGCGATCCCAATGCCCGCGTCGTGATTCTCGGACTTGCGCCGGGCGCTCATGGCTCCAACCGCACCGGACGTCCTTTTACCGGCGATTCCTCGGGCAATTTCATGTATCCGGTGCTGTATGAAACCGGCTTTGCCAGTCAGCCCAATGCAACCCACCAAGGCGATGGCCTCGAATTAAGGGGTGCGTACATTACTGCGGCCGTACGCTGCGCGCCGCCGGACAATAAGCCCACGCCGCAAGAACTTGCCAACTGCGCTCCCTTTCTCGATCGCGAATTGGATGGACTGAAGCAGGTGAAAGTAGTGGTCGCATTGGGGCGGGTCGGCTTCGATGCCTACCTGAGCTACTTGAAACGCCGCGGATTACTGAAAAGCAAGCAGCCCTATGTTTTCCAGCACGGCGCGAACTACCGGATGCCGAACGGCACAATCCTGCTCGCCTCCTACCATCCGTCCAACCAGAACACGAATACTGGGAAACTCACGCGCGAAATGTTCGTGATAATCTTTCAAGAAGCGGCACGGCTAGCCGATAGATAAAGAGGGACGGCTGCCGTCGATACCGGATCCGTGTACCTTCCCTTGCCCGGGTCACAACTCAAAAAACCCAGGGGCACGAACCGGGACGGCGCCGCCCCACCAGCTTTCGTGCAGCACTAAAATCTACGCCCTGTCAACTTACGAAGCTCTGTGGTTTACATCGCATGCTACTGCCGTTGCCCATCATACAATTGCAAATGAAATCCAATTTCACCTCAGCGGGAGCTTAGCGTGGTCTCTTGGTTTCGCGATCCATTCCGTGGCCTCTTGCTGGCTCTCGTTTTATGCGCCTGCGCCGAACCCCTCGCTCAGCAGACGCCTGCGCCCGCTCCCTCTCGCGAGCCTCGCATCCAGGACAACAGCTTCCTTGTCGAGGAGGCTTACAACCAGGAATACGGGGTAGTACAGCACATCAGCGGCTTCACGCGCTTCTGGAATAGCAAGGACTGGGTCTACACCTTCACTCAGGAATGGCCCGTGCCGGGTGACGCTCGTCACCAACTCAGCTATACCTTGGCGGCGGTCAGCGCGGGCTCTCTTCCCAATTCCGGGCCGGGAATCGGAGACGCGGCGCTCAACTACCGTTATCAATTGGTGGGTAACAGCAACTCACGGATCGCCTTCGCGCCCCGCATCAGCATGTTTCTGCCCAGTGGTGACCCGGAACAAGGGCGCGGCTTCGGTGGTCTCGGGCTGCAGTCGAGTCTCCCCTTCAGCCTCGTGTTAAATCGCAAACTGGTCAGCCACTGGAATCTGGGTGCCACCATCGTGCCGCACGCCCGGAATGCGGATAACCAGCGAGCGACAACCGTCGGCTACAATCTCGGCCAGAGCTTTGTGTGGTTATTTCGTCCGCGTTTTAATTTTTTATTGGAAACCGTTTTTGCCAGATCCCAATCGATTATTGCCTCTGAAAGAACCCAATGGTCGAGCTCGCTTCTTCTGAACCCCGGAGTTCGGTGGGCATATAACTTCAAGAACGGATTGCAAATTGTCCCTGGCGTCGCGGTTCCCGTCGGCGTGGGCCCCAGCGCGGGCGAGAAAGGCATATTCCTATATCTGAGCTTCGAGCATCCGTTTCGCAAATTGCCAAGGGACTAGGCAACTCGGCTAAAGAGGAATTCAGAACCCGAGGAGCACCGGTTCCGGCTCCAGCCGAATTCCCCAGATTTCCTGCACTCGATCTTGAATGTGCTCCTTCAGTGCAAGGACATCGGCGGCCGTAGCTCGGCCACGATTCACGATGGCCAGCGCGTGCTTGCGGGAAATCCCCACGGGGCCGCTGCTGTAGCCCTTGGAATAGCCGGAATGCTCCACCAGCCATGCCGCGGAAATTTTCTTCTGCGCGTCCAGGGCAGGGTAACTGGGAATCTGCAAGCCGCGTGCTGCTGCCCGCTCGATGAGTTCCCGATACTGCTCGGCCGAGAGCACGGGGTTCTTGAAGAATGATCCTGCGCTGCGGCAGTCCTCATCGCCCGGGACGATCAGCATCGCTTTGCTGGCACGAATCTGACGGACCGCCTCTCGTGTCTCCGCTAGTGAGGGCTTCGAAGTCCTGCCTGCGAAGTATTTCTTCAAATCGGCATAAGCAATGTGCGGCTCCCCGCCGGGTGTCAGAGCATAGCTAACGCGCAGGATGATGTACCGCCCGCGTTCGGTGGTATTGAAGATGCTGGTACGATAGGCAAACCCGCAAGCCTGGTTGCAGAGTTCGCGCACCTCGCAATCTCTCAAGTCCAAAGCCTGCAAGGAATCAATAGTCTCTGCCACTTCCTGGCCATAGGCACCGACGTTCTGCACTGGCGTTCCACCTACGCTGCCGGGGATGCCACTCATGCATTCCACACCGGCGCAGTTGCGGGCTACGGCACGAGCCGTGAATTTGTCCCAATCCACGCCGGCCCCGACGTCAAACACAACCTTGCCGTCCTCATCATGTTCCTCGATTGCCGGGATGCTCACCTTGAGCACTAATCCAGGCCATCCGGCATCCGAGACCACCAGGTTACTGCCGCCGCCTAGGACAAAAAGAGGTAGACCCTGGGCCCGTGCGTACCCGACTGCGTCGTGGACTTCCGAAATCGTCTTCGCCTCAACGAAATATCGCGCTGGCCCGCCGACTTTTAGGGTAGTCAGGGGCGCCAGCGGCACATTTTCCTGGATGAGCATTATTGACAACAGTATATATGTCTCATTTCCACAACAATCCAAACCAGGTTGTCATGCTTGAAGCGAAGTGGGGTGGCTTACGACTGTGTGCCGCGGAAAGGCCGTAAATGGGATCGGCGATCACGGGTGGACCGCATTTCCAGGGTTGGCATTGTATGAGATCCTTCGCGGACAGGTACTCAGGATGACAAACTCGCGATTCCGTGAGTGGGAGTATCCGGACTTGCAGTATCTATGATAGAGATAGAGATAGACATTGAGATTGAGCAAGGAGTTGAAATGTACCCTGAGATCATGGTGAGTCCCATGCGCGAGGAACTGACTTATCTAGGAATTGAAGAATTACGGACAGCCGACGAAGTCGATCGCGCGCTCATGCATTCCGGCACGACGATGGTGGTGGTGAACTCCATATGCGGCTGCGCTGCCGGACGCATGCGTCCCGCGGTCCGCCTCGCGTTACAGCACTCCACCCAGCCGGACAAGATCGTGACCGTATTCGCGGGCCAAGATAAGGAAGCCACTGATCGTGCCCGCGCGTATTTCACCGGCTACCCGCCATCGTCGCCCTCGATTGGCATTTTGCGTGACGGCAAATTGGTTTACATGATGCAGCGCAGCGACATCGAAACGACGGAAGCCAACCAGATTGCTACCGACCTGAAGACTGCTTTCGAAAAGTTCTGCGCTAAGCCAGCAGCCACCACGCGTTAATTGCCACCAGATTTTGCAGCCGCTGAATAAAAACGAGTAAGTGTATGATCCATTTTTTACGCAGCGCCGCTGTGCCCCTAGGAGGGCGGGACTCAGCAGTCCTGCCCTCCTCGAGTATGCTTGATGGCTAGAATTTCCCTGTATCCACCCACTCATCCTTGACGACGGACCACCAGTCCACCGCTAGCCCCTCGGTAACGTACCGGTACGCCAGCCAGGCATACCCGTTGAGGCCCCACCCGGTGCCCCAGGAGTTGCGAACCAGCAGCGCTCCCTTGTCGCTGTTGATCGTCAAGTTGTCGTCGTATCCCACGGCAACATTGGCGTGCCCGCCATACAGCCTGCTGTTTGGCGCCGGAAAAGCTACCTGGCCGTTTGCGGGAATGTGCATGTATTCGTCGTACACAGGAAAGCCGAACATGCTGGGAAACCCGGCTCCCAGGTAGTTCTTGATGTTCTGCAGGACCTGCGCCCCTGTTAACGGCGAAGGATCCAGGCGGAAATACTTGATCGCCTGGAAATTCGCGGCGAATGCGTAGCAGAACGCGGTTGGCTCTACATCGAAGCTCACGATCTCGTAGGGCCAGTACTGCTCCGGAGGCGCCCCAAACAGGACCAAGGCACCCATAGTGGAGCGCAGATAAGCACCGGTGTCTCCGGTGAGCCCCAGCAGGTTGCGCGTCGCTTTGTAGATGAACAGGCGAGATGCGTCGATATACCGTCCGGACGCCCGCTTCTCGAAGTACTCGACGAGCCCTGCGGCTGCGTTAGCGGTGCAGGATCCAAGCGCCTGTTGGTCTTCAATCGGTGAACAGAATGCGCGAAGATCGACGGTAGGGCTAAGGGCTGGGGCCGCCGCGGCTGCACTCGCACGCCCGCCTCCTTTGGTCGAAACGGAGCCCACGCGCGAGGACACTTGCGTCCTTGTGAGCAGAGTGGAAACTTCCGCGCTATTTTCTGTGTAGTCCTTGATGCTAGGGACATCTGGGAGCCATCCCAGACCTCGAGTGCTTACGGCCGGCATAGTACACTTCCTTGAGCGGGCGAGCCTAATTCAAGGCCCGCCTCGAAAATAAAAAACAACTTTTATTCCTAAATTCAGAACAAAACCAGGCATTTGCGATGAAAAAGAGCGACTTGAGATCGCGTTGCAGCCCCTTTGTCCTCGTGTCCTCGTTCTGATTTTGGAACAACGGAAAACAAATAGAGCGACCACCCCTAAGGTCCTGTGGATTAAGGTGTGATCGCCTGTTGTCGGAGATGGGCCGTTAGTGCCCACAACAGTGGTGCTAGTAGGCATTCTAAGCACGCCCCTTCGCCCCCGCTTGTTCCGAAAATAGAACAAACTTCGGTTTCCTCTTACCAATCGTCGGCAACATCCCAGAATGCGGCAGCATCAAGGGCCGTGTATCGCCATGTAGCAAGCTACGTCTCCACCGCACGTTTCTCTAGAGGCACAGCTTGCCATCTCGCGGGCCGATTATGCCGCCTTGCGTTGATCGTGCTTTAATACCCACGCGAGGCCTCCATGAAGCCCAGCTTGCCACTATTTTGCGCCATTCTTTGGTTGCTAGTTCCTCCTCTGTTTGCCGCGGATGCCTGGCGTGCGCCGTCCAAAGACCAGATCGATGGCATCTACCCGCAGGTCGAAACGCTCTACATGGACTTGCATCGCAACCCTGAACTCTCGCTGCATGAGGAGAAAACGGCTGCCAGGATAGCCGACCAACTCCGTCATCTCGGGTTCGACGTGACCACGGGAGTCGGCGGCACCGGTGTGGTTGGCGTAAATCTCCCCTCCTGTAATCGGCTCGTCGGTTGAAGGGGCTTGTTCAGCCACGAAGGTTGCCCCCTTCACGGAGATTCCACCGCTTACGATGGCGACCATTACGGACTGCTTGTTCGCGCGGTTTCCTGGGATGTGTTGCTGAGTGCCTGCTTGCCCCCTAGCACGTCATTGCCGTAACCACCCATTGATACCTCCTGTGGATTTTCCGAAATCATAAAGCGGATTGCACCCGTATCTTCGGTCTTTCCTTTCGTCACCGCCCAAATCTCCTCTCCACGGGCTCTCTTTTTTCATCTCGGCCAATGCAGGACGTGGGTGTGCAGACGGGGGTATTTCTGATCAACGTTGGCTCTTAGCGGCTCCAATGGCAGCTTCCACGAACTTCAGCAAGTGACTCGCCTGCACTGCCCCCTTCAGCAGCACGGGGATGTCCTGGAACTTCCGTCGGAAAGCGTACACAGGCTCCGAATGGACATCTGCTGTGAAGAAGGCTATGGCTTGCATCGGGTTTTCCTGACGGATTGCCGCCGCCAGATCAAGGCCGTCCATACCAGGATGGTGTCTATCAGTCAGCACGAGGTCGTAGGGTCCGCGTTTACGATAAAGACGAAACGCTTCATCGCCATCGGAAGCCGATTCGACTTCATAGCCACTGTTCGTAAGAGTAGCCGTAACTCCGCTCTTGATATTGCTTGTCCGCGCCCAGCGTGCGGCTCTGGCCTTGCGCTGCATGATCCAACAAGGCCAGAGCCGCTTCGCGCTCCGCCCGCGTGCCCGCCTCGGTCACGCACGCCCCCACAATCAACCCGTGATCGTTTTCCGCCAGCACGTGTCCCAGATAACAAGGCTCCGCCGCGCCCGCATTGCACTTGCGATACACCCATACAGCGCCTGCAACAACAGCGCTCGCAACAGCTTCTCCGGCGCGATCGACGGGCGTCCGGTGTTCGCGTACAGCTCATCGAACGGCACCGATAACTCTTGCAAGGCCGCATCTACCATCTGGCGAATCGCCCGCAACGGATGATCGCTGGTCACTCTCTGCTCCAAACTCACATAGCTAAACACCGCATCTTGCTGTTGATCGTCTCCTCGCATTCCTGCTTCTTACCTCATTCGCCTGTGGAATGCATATGAGTTTTTTCAGCACTCTGTTTAGCCGCAAAACATCTCTACCTCGTACCAGCGCTTCCCAAGTAGAGAAAAATCGTGGGCATTGGTAGGCCGTCGTCCTGTGACCTCTGGACATCGTTGTGAGAGTCATAGCCGCTTTCGAATCGTTGTACTCGTAGTCGCGTTGCCTCGACAGCTGGTGCGGGGCACAAGCCGCCAGCCTTGGTGTTACCTATTTCTGTTCAATGGTTTAGTGTCAGCTTAAGCCGCAACACATCTCTACCTCGTACTAGCGCTTCCCAAGTAGAGAAAAATCGTGGGCATTGGTAGGCCGTCGTCCTGTGACTTCTGGGCATCGTAAGTGAGAGTAATAGCCACTTTCGGCGCTCATTCGGAGGATGCCATGCGTAAGGTGGGAATTGCGATTGCTCTCATCGTTGTACTCCTAGTCGCGGCGGCGGTGATCGTCCCGCACGTGGTGAACATTAACTTCTATCACAATCAGATACAGGCCGAGCTCCAGAAGAAATTGGGCAGGGAAATCTCTCTGGGCCAGATGGGGCTGAGCCTGTTTCCTCCCTCATTCCAGGTAAATAACGCGATCATTGGCGAAGACCGGAGTTTCCCCCCTGGGCACCCATTTGCCATGGTGGAAAAACTTTCTGTTTCGGTGAAGCTGTTCCCCCTGGTGCACAAACAAGTGGATATCAACTCGCTGGAACTCAACCGTCCTCACATTGAAATGGTGAGAAATGCCCAGGGAAAATGGAACTTTGCCACGCTTGGCGCTCAGACTTCAGCGCCAGCGGAAACAAGCCAAAAACCCGCAGGCCAGTTTGAACTGGTCAAGTTGCAAATCAACGACGGACAAGTTGCGGTAACTGACTACCAAAAGCATCAGTCGCGTGCCATCTACGACCACATCGATCTGAAAATAACAGATTTTGCACCTAATCGGGAGTTCTTCATTGAGGCGGCCGCACACCTACCGGGCCAAGGCAAACAAGCTGTCTTTCTTAAAGGTAAAGGCGGCCCGATTCAGCAAGCAAACATGCTGACTAACTTTGACGGCACCTTGCGTATGGACCAAGTCTCGATTTCAGCCGCTGAGAAGTTCCTGAACTCTCAGGCACTCAGCGGAATCGAGGCATTGGTGTCCGGTGACGCTAAGCTTATAAACTCCCACGGAAAGGTGGCTTCGAACGGCACCATCAAGCTGGAGAATCCTCAGATTCGTCAGGTCAACGTCGGCTATCCCATCATGTTGGACTATGACGCTGCCGACGACCTAACAACTGATGTCATCGAAGTCCATCGCGGGGACATCAAGCTCGGTTCGACCCCGATCACGATTGCCGGAACACTCAATACCAGGCCAACACCAGCGCAAATAGACCTGAAACTCACGGCGGCAAATGCCTCTATCGCGGAAGCAGCGCGGCTGGCGTCAGCCTTTGGAGTGGCCTTCAATCCAAGCATGGACGCAAACGGGCGAGTGGATGCAAACATTCAAGCTCGCGGTGCGGCCAACCAGCCGAGCATGAACGGCCAAATCACTGCCCGAGATCTCGTCATCAGCGGTAAAGATCTGCCGCAGCCGGTCAAGGTCAATGAGGTCAGCCTGGTCCTCACGCCGGAAACAATTCGCTCCAACGACTTCACCGCAAGCACTGGCGCGACCAGCGTCACCGTCAACTTTGCCCTTGCGCAGTACACTTCTCCCAATAGCAGCGTCAACGCATCTTTGCGGGCGGCCAACGCACGACTGGGGGAAGTGCTAAATATCGCCAAGGCGTATGGGATTTCGGCGGTCGAAGGCATATCGGGGGATGGCGTGTTGACCCTTGATGTGCGTGCCCAAGGGCCGACCAAGAACCCCTCTGCATTAAATTTCAACGGCACTGGAAAGGTCCAAAATGCCACGTTGAAAGTCCCTTCACTCAGCAAGCCGATCCAGATTCGCAACTCCGACATTCGCTTCAGCCAGAACTCGGCGATCCTGGAAAATGTAGCGGCATCCGTAGGACAGACGAGTGCCAATGGGGCGCTTACGTTGAAGAGCTTCGCCGCCCCGCAGGTACAGTTCACGCTGAATGCTGACAAGGTCAATGTGACGGAATGGCAGCAGCTTGTTGCACCACTAACGCCATCAAAACGGGCCAGCACGGCCCCAACGGGTAAGGACTTCTGGAGTGTGACCCCAAGGGCAAGCGCGCAGACCTCGGCGGATGAGCCCAGCATCTTGTCGAAGATGACTGGCAACGGCACAGTAAGTGTTGGCACCATCGAGTATGACGACCTGGTGATGACCAACGCCCATTCTAACGTCTCACTGGACCACCGCCTGGTCCGGCTGAATCCAGTTACGGCCGATCTCTATGGCGGCAAGGAAGCCGGGACCATTGCAATTGACATGCGTCCGGGGCAGCCGGTTTATGCGGTCAATCTGACGACTGATAAAGTTGACGCCAATAAATTGATCTCTTCCGTCTCCTCGATGAAGCAAATGCTGTATGGTTTGCTCACTTCCAATGTGAATGCCAGGTTCAGTTCCACCTCCGCGACTTCCATCATGCAGGGCCTCAACGGCAGTCTGGCGCTGAACCTCTCAAACGGCAAACTGGCCAATTTCGATCTGTTGCATGAACTCGCGTCAGTAGGACAATTCGTTGCCGGCAGTTTGGGCACTGTGCCAAAGGGGTTTACCAACCTAGTCCAACTTTCCGGTAATTTTGATGTGAGGAACGGGGTGGCCCAGACCGACAACTTGAAAGCCGTACTTGATGGTGGCACTTTTGCCGCAAAGGGCCTGGTGAATCTGGCCAATCAATCAGTCAACATGCATATCACCGCGGTGCTGAATAAAGCCATGAGCCAGGGGGTTGGCGGAACGCAGATTGGCGGATTTATGAATACAGCGCTGGCCAATAATCAAGGCGAACTGGTCATGCCCGTCATCGTGACTGGGACGTTTCAGCATCCGCAGGTAGCGCCGGACGTGCAGCAACTCGCGCAAATGAAGCTGCAAAACCTGTTACCCACGAGCAAAAATCCCGGGGCGCTGACCAATGGAATTTTGGGAATCCTGGGTAAGAACCAGTCCACAAGCGGCGATAACGCGAAGGATGGAGGCATTAGCGGTATTGTGGGGGTGCTGGGCGGCAAGAAACAACGACAAAACCAGCAGCAACAGAGCAATCCCACCGACGCTGGCAGCATGGACCAACAGCAACCGCAGCCGAATCCGTTAGGTGATGTTCTGAATCAAGTTCTGAACGAGAAAAAGAAACAGCAACACCAGCAGCCCCCGCCGGCCCCGCCCCCTAATCCGCCACAGCGATAAGCAAGACCTTTGAAACCCATGCGGAAAATGCTACAAGAATGCGATGCATGTCTGGCTGGCCCAAATTTTCCGAACCGGAGAGAGAAACTGATAGGTGAGATTTGGAACGTGTTGGAGTGCCAACTATTTGAGTGGCGCGCGGGGAACGTCGAAGGGCAGACCGACATATGCCATTAGGTCGCGACTGCGGCTAGCGTAGCGGGGCGTTAATTATAATCATCCGATGTTAGGACATGCCCGTTCCTGGTCACTCGCCCTTCTGCTGGCATCCGCCGCCTTGCTCCCGCCCGGCACACTGTCCGCGGCTCCCGTCGCCGTACGTCACACGGAAGGCTTAGTCCACGGCTTTCTCGTGCTGCGCACGCTGGAGGGCGACACCCTCGCCGACGGAGACTTGATCCAGGTCGCTCACGGCGATCGCGTTACCAACCACCTCGTGTTCAGTTTCCGGGACGGTTCGGTCCGCGATGAGACTGCCATATTTTCTCAGCGCGGTAACTTCCGCCTCCTGAACTACCACCTCGTGCAGAAGGGTCCGGCGTTTCAGCGTCCCATGGAAGTCTTGGTCGACAATGCCACGGGCCAGGTCAGGGTGCGTTACACCGACGAGGACGCCAGGGAGAAAGTCATAAGCGACCGCCTGGAACTGCCGCCCGACGTCGCCAATGGCATGATTTTCACGCTACTGAAGAACGTCCGACCCGATGGACCGCCGACGGCAGTGTCGATGGTGGCGGCCACGCCAAAGCCGCGGCTTGTGAAGCTCGTGGTCACTCCCCGCGGCGAGGAACCGTTCTCGATCGGCGGCTCCAGGCGAAAGGCCATTCATTACGTCATAAAGGTGGAGATTGGGGGCGTCGCCGGGGTGGTGGCTCCGCTGCTTGGAAAGCAGCCTCCCGACATCCACGTGTGGATTCTCGGCGGGGAGGCCCCGGCCTTTGTCAAATCGGAGGGCCCGCTCTACCTCGGCGGCCCGATTTGGCGGATCGAGCTAACGAGTCCGGTCTGGCCGCAAGTGCCACCCGCAGATTCGAAGGACGGAAAGGACAAGCGGGAAATCAAGCATTAGCCCACCACACATCGCCGCTTAAGCGATGGGGGTGTCGGTCGTAACTTCTACAGCTTCACCCATCGCTCGCGTCGTACATCAATGGCTTATTCGAGCAGGAACAGAGGGACGATCCACATGTGCCCCAACATCGCGACAGGAGCTGCGGGTAGGCCATCCGCACCAACATCCCAAAACACGTAATGTCGCATAAGAAGAAGCCGGGCAAAGACTTTCGCCCGGCCCATGGCATTCAAAATAAAACTTCCAGCTTAGTGTCTCTCGGTATCATGCTGATTGTCGTAATCGATGCCCGCCTGGACTTCTGCTTCAGCTTGCTGGGCTAGCTGAATCGCCTTCACGCGATGGCCGCCTTTGTCGTGTTCGGCCCGCTGCAGTTCGGCTTGTGCCTGCTTGAGGTGTTGCAGGGCAGCCTGCATATGAGGTTGTTGCTCCATCCCTCTGTTCTCACCAGACTCATTACTACGCTCCGCCTTCATAAAAGCTGCAGGATTCTGCCGGACTTCTTCTCTCACGCCCGCATGACTCTGGAGGAAATCCTTCAGATCCGTATGTTGTTGTAAGTACCCGGAGTCGTTCACCAAGGCAGGGTTCTTCCGCAGATCGGCGCGAATCTGCGGGTGCGCATCCAAAAAGCGATCGAAGTTCCTTAACTCAGTTTGGGTGATGTCGGCATTCCTATTCTGTTGGGCACTTGCGGCTATGGGCATGGCTAGCACTGCCGCTGCCATCATGGCCCACATGGCGAAATGAAGAAGAAATTTCTTTCGAGGGTTCATTGGCATCCTCCCTTTTTTTATCAATTGCGGTCCCATGGATAAGCGAAGTCACTGTCGCTAAATTCGATTACAAAACGTCGGGAACCGTTGCTTGCTTTCGGTGACGCGATTTCAGAACGTGGCTGAAGTAGGGGAAACGGGCCGGAACTGGTCGGCTATCAAGCGCCGGCCCGCAAAACGGAACGACATGCGTGACTCTGTCTATCGGGAGCGCAAGCACGAAGAACTCGGTCGCGAGTTGGAAAAGAAAGAGATGGCCGTGCCCGATTTTGAAGCGGATGCGCCGACTCCCGAACGCTCACTTGAGAACTACCACCTGTTGCCGAGCGCGCGGCGATCTCCTCGAAAAGCTGAGCCGCCTCGACGAAGCCCGCGCGGAGTTCGAGCGCGCTTTCTCCTCGTACCGAAGGATATTGTCCATATCCTCTGTCGATCCTCTGTTGCGGGAGAGAGCGGTGAGCCACTTCATCTGATGCCTGGTCCCCTAGGAAACCGACAGTGGCACTCTATCCATCGCGAGTGGCCGCTCAGGTCGGATATTGCATCGGATAAGCATGGAGTCACTGATGCCGGCTAGGTTTCTGAGAACTCCCTCACCACCGCCGATTCCGAGTCCTGAGCCGGAACCTAAACCGGATGCAGAGCCACAGCCAGGCAATGACCCAGATGTGGTTCCTCCGGTAAACCCAGAACCTGAGCCGGGTTCAACTCCAGACGTGGTTCCGCCGCAGCCTGAACCGGCACCTATGTAGTTGGATTACGAGCGCAATTCACCTCCTCGCGAACCGCGCGTGTACTTAGGTTGAACACGGGATTCGATCTTTCTTTAACTCGCACGACTTCTGCGTGACTGCCGTTACAGCAGATTAGGCATTAAAGAAGGAGCGTTACGGCTGGGAAGGCTGCGATGGGATCAATTTCCGGGATGCTAGTGGCATCATAGCGGAGCAAAAGGAATTACCGGAGGGACTGCCAGAAAGGCGGCCAGACACTAAAGCCGCGGATGAGGAGGACCCGGAATATTTCTTGTAGTATCAGGTATCCCGAGTATGGTGACTCTCATCAGAAAGTTCAAAATGTGAACTGATCCCCACGGGACTTTTGCCGGGAAAGTAGGCGTAAAGATGCAAGCCGTAACGGGAGTCTTTTCCTTCCGAGCCGATGCGGAACGCGCCGTAGGGAATTTGCGATCCACTGGTGTGCCCGCCAACAAAATCACGCTATTGATTCCTGAAAATGTCAAGAAAGAATTGGAGTCGGTGCCCGTTGATGCTGCGGAGCAACCCGGCATGGGAAACGCGGTTGGTGCCGTCGTTGGCGCTGCTGCTGGGCTGTCAGGTGGAAGTCTGGTAATGGCCGCTGTCGTACCCGGAGTTGGGCCGGTCACAGCGGTTGGGCTGCTGGGTGCGATGGAGAGCGAGACACGCGGGTCACGCCGGGTGTTCTTCGCCTTAAGCGAGCCTTCCCCGGTACAGATCAGGATGCGATCTCCTTCACGACCCACCCAGATGGGGACACTCTGCGGTGAGCCATCGGGCATCAGGGTGGCGAGATGGGCGAAGTTGGGTGCGTCGAGCAAAGCTCTGATTTCGTCGGAGAGTGGAATCGCCATGACGACCGTCCTTGGCGGAAATGTTGAACAAATCTATCACGTCAATTAGTCCTGGCGTCGGAACCGCTTAACCCGGCTCGGCGCTTCGCCGCTTAGGACAGTCGTGCACGACTCCAACTTCAGTTACTCCGCCAACACTACCTCGAACGCCCCGGTCTTATCGCGCATCACTCCGATGGCGGTGAGAATCCGCCCCACCGCAATCACGGGCCAGAACATCCAGTATTTGCGCCGCACCATTGCCATTGCACGCTCGTGCTCGGCACGGTCAGCAAGGAAACGTGCCGTGCCGTCGAACGTCTCAGCGCCGATGGACAGTTTGACTCGTGGTGTTTTCTGGACATTGCGCACCCATTGGCGATTCACGTTCGCGGTGCCGATATAAACCTTGTCACCGTCTACCACAAACCAGACCGTCACATCGTAGGGCTTCCCCGTTTTGCGTCCGTAATGGGTCAAGGTCAAGGTCTGTCTAGCCGCTACCGCCTTCAGTCGCGCCAGTGCATTTGCCGTCGAACGTCTCAGCGCCGATGGACAGTTTGACTCGTGGTGTTTTCTGGACATTGCGCACCCATTGGCGATTCACGTTCGCGGTGCCGTATAAACCTTGTCACCGTCAATTGAATTTCCTAAACGGGGTAGTAGTGATGATGTATTCCAATAGTTCAAAAGTCGGGATATCCCTTAGTTGGGGAAGCGACGGGTATAAATATGAGTAGAACAGTGCTGAGAAGAGAGAATCGATTTCCCCGGTGTAGTGCTCAGGAGAGAGCACGCCTCCACGGAGGAGAATGTATTGACTTAGGGCAAGCCGGGTTTCAAACAGGATGTGTTCTGGCAAGGTCGACAAGTCAAAAAAACGAGCGTCAGCACCGTCGCGCAGCTGGTCCTTACAATTGTCGTGGACGATGAATACCGTCGCATGCATTGCGACTCTGTCTAGTGTATACACGCTCGAACCTACCTCTATGTTGAGGGCATATTGTTGATAGAATTCTAGTTTTAGTGCTTTATGGAACGCTTCGCCGGGTTGAACTTCGCGGCCGGGTAGCGATCACAGCCTGCTCATGTGGTTGTCGAGGGGCGGTGTACGTGTCAGTAGTACGCGGCCCTGGTCCTCTAAAAGGACTCCCCAAACATAGTTGGGAGGTGTCATATTGTTTCCTGAAGTGATCGGGCCGCCGCCCGTTTCCAGTTCTGTGGACGCGTCGATTCGGAATCGTGGCCGACCGACTTAAATCAGAATTTCCTTTTACACTTTGAAAACGGGGACCATTGTATCCCCTCCTCGCCTGTTCGCGACGGTTGAGATTTTGGAGTACTACGAAAGGTTTGCGATCTGACACTTCCGCTTCCGCAATCTTTTGGAGCAGTGCTCGTTAGGCTTGCCTCTCTTGGAACCTGAACTTGGATTTCACCCCACAATCTCCATAATCTTGCCGGAAACCACCAGGTAACTGAGATCTGATCCCGCCCCGTCCCCGGCGCACGCACGCCCACAGCGGGTCCCAGATATTACTAGTTAGTTACTATGGAGACCGGTTTCAGATCGCTCTACCTCCTATCCCGTCAACGAAGCCGCCGGACCTTGTCGTTAGCACATGATATGTCCGGTTGAGTTAGCAAGTGATGTGTCCGCTTTGCAGGCGGCGAGGGTAGGAGACCATGCGGAGCATGGTTTCCTACACGAAGGCCGCGACGGAGCGGGCGATGAAAGTACAGGAAGTGATTTTGCGGGCTATGGCCAAGAAGATCACCTGGTGGCAAGCGGCGGAGATTATCGGCATCAGTGATCGGCACATGCGGCGCTGGCGGGAGCGCTACGAAGAGTTCGGCTTCCGCGGGCTGTTTGACCGGGGGCGGGGAATGCCTTCGCCGAAGCGGTTCCGGCGGCGGTGGTGGAGCGGGTGCTGGAACTGTACCGGGAGAAGTATTTCGATCTGAACCTTCGGCATTTTCACGAGAAGCTGAGGGGCGAGCACCAGATCGCACTCAGCTACAGCTGGGTGAAGGGCGTGCTGCAAGGCGCAGGACTGGTGGCGCGGGGACGGAAGCGCGGGGTGCACCGCAAACGGCGACCGCGGCGGACGATAGCCAAGCGCCGAATGCAAGCGCTGCTGGTTGTAGATTTTCTCCAGGAACTTCCCGATCCAAGCCTTGGCTTCCTCGAGGTTGCGGTACTCGGCGCGGTAGACTTCCTCGTATTTGAGAGTCTTAATGAAACTTTCCGCTTGGGCATTGTCGTACGGCGTTGCCAAGCGGCTCATGCTGATGCGAATG
>QIAR01000602.1 GCA_003225595.1 Acidobacteriota bacterium
TTTGAGGATTTCTTTGACCGCTTCTTTGGCGGCCCTGGCGGCCAGGGCGGACCGGGCGGTGACGGCGGCAGCATCCGCGAGCGCTCGTTAGGATCAGGTGTAATTGTTGATCCCAAGGGTTACATTGTGACCAACCGCCACGTGGTGGAGAAGGCGGACCGCATTCGAGTGCGGCTGCAGGACGATCCCCCGACCGTGCTGCACGATGCCAAAGTGGTTGGCACCGACCAGGAGACCGATCTGGCCGTAATCAAGATCGACATGAACAAGTCCTTGCCCGCAGCCAAGCTGGGCAATTCCGATAGCATGCAGGTTGGCGATTGGGTGCTGGCCATCGGTAGTCCGTTCGGTCTGAATGCGACAGTCACGGCTGGCATCGTTTCCTACAAGGGCCGCAGTATCGTTCCAAACCGAAATTTCCAGTCCTTTCTTCAGACCGATGCGGCCATTAACCCCGGTAACTCCGGAGGTCCATTGGTGAATATGGCGGGAGAGGTTGTTGGCATCAACACCGCTATTCTCACCGACACCAACGCCTACGCAGGTGTGGGATTCGCTCTACCCTCGAACACCGTGGTGCAGGTTTACAATCAACTCATCGGCCCGGAACACCGCGTATCCCGCGGATCGATCGGAGTACAGTTCAACGCACAGGCCGTGCCTGCGGTGTCCCGCGTTTACGGCGTGAACTCGGGCGTGACCATCGCCTATGTCATGGCAGGTAGCCCCGCTGAACAGGCGGGACTGAAGGTGGGTGACACCATCACCGCTGTAGACGGCAAGGAAATAAAGAATGGTGACGAACTGGTGGCCGACATCGCCAACAAGAAGCCCGGTACCAAGGCCAAGCTGACGATCGTTCGCAACGGCAAGAAACAGGACACCACGGTAACGGTTGCGGACCGCTCAAAACTCCTGGGCTCTCGCTTGGGCGAAGAAGAAGAAAGTAACGATCAGGAGCAACCCAAAGAAAGCAAGTTCGGGGTTACCGTGCGCCCCCTGACGCCGGAGATCGCTGATCGACTCGATGTGCCCGCAGGTAAGGGCGTGATCGTGCAGGATGTGAAGCCGGGTTCATTTGGCGATGATGTTGGCCTCAACCGCGGGGATGTCGTTCTCGAGATCAACAAGCAGCCGGTGAACAGCGCAGATGACTTCAACCGCATCGAATCCAGTTTGAAGAGTGGGCAGGATGTGGTTTTCCTGGTACGTCCCAGAGGCGCTGGCCGTCAGGACGGAACTATCTTCATAGCCGGTACACTTCCGTAACCTTAATGTGACCAATGGAGACCTGGCACTGACAGCCCGAATCAGGGATGATCTCAGTGCCGGCCCGTTGGGCGTGATTTTTGTAGTAATGCGGATTTCGCCAGAACCAGCCTGATCAAGGATTCGCTAAGGATTCGCTCTCGTCGTAGAGAATTCGTCGTAGAGAACAAGACAAAGATTCTGTAGAGACGCAGCTCGGCTGCGTCTCAGCTTGTCGCATCTCAGCTTTTCGCATCTCAGCACCTGAGGGTGGATTTGAACGTAACTGCTCTAGTGTCGCGTCAATTGTCGAGCACGGGATGTGCGCTGTTGCTGACGTGCCTTCTGGCCTCCGCTCAGACTTCCCAGAGCGGCAAGGGAGTCCCGCGCACGGATTCGTCGGCCAAATCCCATGCGAGTAAATCGCAAATGGTCCGCAAGAGTACGAGCACAAAATCGGCGACTTCAATTTCGCCCACCACGTCCCGCAAGGGCAAGAAATCAAACAGGAAATCGAAGAAGACAGCCGCCAACTGGCGCCACCGCGGCCAGCAGAAGATCGATGCACAGCGCGCGCGAGAGATTCAGGAGGCGCTGATCCGCGAGCATTACCTGGACGGCGAAGCCACCGGTGTCTGGAATGATGCCGCGCAGAATGCGATGGAGCGGTATCAGGCCGACAATGGTTGGCAGAGCAAGACTGTCCCCGATGCACGGGCCCTCATAAAATTGGGGCTGGGTCCAAATCACGAGCATCTGTTGAATCCGGAAAGCGCTATGACCGGCGCCCCGGAGACGCCCCATGCTGAACCTACATCCGCGCCGAGTCCGACGGCAATTCAGCCGCAAAGATAATTAGTTTTTTCCGCAACCTGGAAAGCCGTGTGCTTCCCCAGCCTTCACACGGATTCGCGTGCCTGCGAAGCCTCAGCCCTTGATCACCGGTTTGGGGAAGTATGGCAACGGCTGCCCGCTGACTATGGCGTGGGGATTCTCTTCTACCAGCGCCTGAGCTATATCCGTCCCGCAGATCTCCGTGGCAGCATCCCGTCCCTGAGAAAGCCTCGGGACACGATGTTTCGCATCGTGAGCGTCGCTGGCTAACACGTGCACTCCATCGCGCTCCAGCAGCCATTTTGCGATACCCTGGGCCCGCTCTCCCCAAGACCCGGTCAGCGCAGAGGCTGTCACCTGGATGACGCATCCCTGTTCTATCCAGTCAAGCACCCGCTGCGGAGTCTGTTGCAGGATGGCATTGCGCTCCGGATGAGTGATCACAGAAGTGATCCCTCGGTCCCCCAGCTTCAGAAAACAATCGGCGACCTGCACTGGAATGCTGTAGTTGCTCAGCTCCACCAGCAGGTAACTCGTATTGGCAATAACGTAGCGCTCGGTGCGGGCGAGTACGGCCTGAAGATTGTCGTAGGAGAGATGAAAATCGCAACCGAGGCTAAGCTCGGGCGCCTCGCCGACGAGTTGGCGAAGTTTTTCGAGCAGGCCGGCCACATACTCACGATCGTAGTGATAGCGGTCATTGGCGTGCGGAGTGGCAACGACGTGCGTGATGCCATCGGCCACCGCCAGCCGGCACATTTCCTCTGCGACTTCCCAGGATTTCGGCCCGTCGTCCACTTCGGGCAGGATGTGACAATGGATATCGATCACGTTCTTTGTACCGTAGCAAAGCTATGAGCACGATTCAAACAGATTAGAAGCTGTGTGCGGAAGGAGCAAGGGATGCCGTAGTTCTGGAATCTTGTCTGTTTGAGATCCCTCCTCATTTCTGTCAATAGGCAGAAACTAGCCGAAAGCGGCTATGTTCATGCTGGCTGGGCATGTAAATTGCTAGCAAACGTGTCCCAAATGGGTATTTCCGATTGATATAATAGAATTGTAAGTAGAAAAGAAGAGCGCGGTCCTTTTGGGGCCGTGCTTTTTCTTTTCTGGGCCCAAATTAATGACCAATGAGGGAAGAGACATAAAGAACCACAAAAAACGCGGGGAGTGGGCAGAACTGCAGTTTATGGCCCGCGCCGCCGAACATGGGCTGAACGTTG
The DNA here is from genome assembly GCA_003225595.1 of Acidobacteriota bacterium. GTDB lineage: Bacteria > Acidobacteriota > Terriglobia > Terriglobales > Acidobacteriaceae > Gp1-AA124. The sequence continues at coordinate 3,306 of QIAR01000602.1, forward strand.
CCCGGCCCTGGGGCGACTCCCAACGCTACGACGTCGGGATTGAATACAAGGGTAGGCTCTTGCGGGTGCAGGTCAAGTGCACCATCCATAAGCATCCGGATGGCCTCGCTTACGTTAGCACCACCCGCGGACACAATGGTTGCGGGCACTACACGCGAGCGCAGATAGACTTTCTTGCCGTTTACATCGCGCCAGAAGATATCTGGTACATCTTTCCATCGAGCGTCTCGACCACGCTCCAATGGTCCGTCTACTTGAGGCCCCATTGGAAGGGACATAAGTACGAGCGCTACAGGGAAGCTTGGCACCTGCTGCGGGGGAAAAAGAGGAGAGCGAGGGATGCCTCCGCGCCATAGCCACCTGTCCGACTCCTCATACCTCGTCATCCTGCGCGCAGCTCGACCTGCGCTGGCCTGATGAGAGCAAGAGAGGATTTGCAGTTCACCTTCGGGTGAGCGAGTTTCGCCAGGCGAGGCGAAGCAACGCAGCTGTGTCATCCTGGCGCAGCTCGAGCCGCGCTGGGCGGATGAGAGCAGGAGGGATTTGCAGTTCAACTTCGGGTGAGCGAGTTTCGCTAGGCGAGGCGAAGCAACGCAGCTGTGTCATCCTGGCGCAGCTCGAGCCGCGCTGGGCGGATGAGAGCAGGAGGGATTTGCAGTTCAACTTCGGGTGAGCGAGTTTCGCTAGGCGAGGCGAAGCAACGCAGCTGTCTCGAATCGGGAACTCAGCGGCGATACAAGGCTTTGGGGTGGCGCAGCGCTTCAGCGCTGCGGTACGGTGTAGACAGGACGGCTTTAAGCCGCTGAGGTACTTATGGCAGCACCTCACAGAGGCAATACTGGGCATGGCACCTATTTCATCACCGCCTCCACCTTCCAGAAGAAGAGCCTGTTTCAATCCGAGCGGATGACGCGATTGCTGATTCAAGTCCTATTTCATTACAGGGATCGGCAGAAATATATGCTCCATGAATTTGTGATCATGCCCAATCACTTTCACTTGCTGATTAGTCCGGTCGTCACTCTGGAGCGCGCGTTGCAGCTCATCAAGGGCGGCTTCTCTTACCGCGCAAAAAAGCAGCTAGAATTCGGCGGCGAGATCTGGGAGAAGAGCTTCTATGACCGCCGGGGAGAGATGCGGAGGATTACCATGCATTCCGCCACTACATTCAGCTGAATCCGGTGAAGAGAGGCTTGGTGGCTGCAACAGAAGAATATTTCTACAGCTCGGCCCGGCCAGGTTTTCTGCTGGATGAAGTCCCTCAGCGGCTAAAGCCGAGCATTCTAAGGGCCTGAATCGCAGCGCTGGAAGCGCTGCGCCACCCAAAAGCACGCCAGCCCATACGCTTGAGTGTACTTCTAGCCGTGCATCACTCCGATTCGGATGTCATATACTGTTCCCCGGCCAACTCGGGGAATAGTTTCTGATGTCAACATCCGTCCACAACATTGGCGAGACCCTTCCAGCACGCTATTACACCGACCCGGCCGTCTTCGCCGACGAGTTGGAACGCTTCTTTTGCCAGAGCTGGATCTGCGCCGGCCGCGCCGATCAAATTTCCAACGTAGGCGACTTTTTCCTGCGGGAAATTGGCGACGAAAGCATCATCATCAATCGCGACAACAGCGGCAAGGTTCGCGCTTTCTACAATGTGTGCCGCCACCGTGGCACGCGCATCTGCACCGCCGCCGAGGGCAAATTTTCCGGACGCATTCAGTGTCCTTACCACGGCTGGACTTACGGGCTCGATGGCAAACTCATGGGCGCGCCCCACATGGAAGACTTGCCGCGCGAGGATTATCCCCTGAACTCCGTGGCCGCCGATGTCTGGGACGGGCATCTTTTCATAACTCTCAATCCGACTCCCGCAGCGCTCGCCAGCCAACTCGACGATCTGCCGCAGAAGTTCGCCAACTGGCGCATGCAGGAGCTGCGCTTCTATCAGCGCCGCAGGTATGACGTGAAGGCCAACTGGAAGCTGATCATCCAGAATTACAACGAGTGCCTGCACTGTCCCGTGCTGCATCCCAAGCTCAGCCAGTTGACTGACTACCTGAGCGGCGACAATGACACCCCGCATCGGGGCTATATCGGCGGCTCCATGGGATTCAAGTCGGGCGTCGAAACCATGAGCCTGGATGGCAAGCTGCGCCGCGACTATCTGCCGTGCTTAACCGATGCGCAGCGCAGGGAAGTTCGGTATTACGCGGTCTATCCCAACCTGTTTTTGAGCTTGCATCCCGACTACATGATGACGCACACGCTGTGGCCGCACGCCGTGGATCGCACCGGAATCGTCTGCGAGTGGCACTTTCATCCTGACGAAATGGCCAAGCCAAACTTCCGGGCCGACGATGCAGTGGAGTTCTGGGATTTGACCAATAAAGAAGATTGGGGAATCTCCGAGCTCTCGCAAGCCGGAATCAGGTCGCGCGCCTACAAGCCGGGACCATATTCTCCGCGCGAAGGCCTGCCACACGCATTCGATCGGATGGTGCTGGAGCGGGAGCGCGAGGCGAAGGAGCGGGCTGGACCGTCTCGGGATATGTGACGCGGAGAGGATAGAGTTTCATTCAACAATCGACAATCAACACAATGGTCTAACCGTATCTCTCTTTTATGAACTCCGCGATCGACTGATAGGCCTTCGCCAGCGTCTTCTCATCCGGCAGGAAGACGATGCGAAAATGCTTCGCCCCTGGCTTCTGTCCGAAGCCAGAGCCGTGCACCACCAGCACGTGTTTTTGCAGCAGCAGTTCTTTTACAAAGACGTCGTCGGCTTCGGGAATGTCCAGGCGCGGGTAGGCATAGAAAGCGCCGCGCGGTGTAACGCAGCTCACACGCGGAGTCGAGTTACACCAGGTCACGGTCAGGTCGCGACGAGTGCGCAGCTTCTTGAGCACTTCGGGTAGGTGATCCTGCGGTCCTTCAAGTGCGGGCTTGATGGCGTATTGTTCGGGATGATTGGCGCAAAGGCGCGAGCGCAGCAGACGATGAATGCCTTCGATATACGGCTTCACAGCGGCCGCTTCACCGCTGACAATCCCCCAACCAATCCGCCATCCCGGGGCGAGATAATTCTTGGAAAGCCCGCCAAACGTGACCACCGGCACATCCGGCGCAACGGCTGCCATCGAGATGTGCTTGCCGTTTTCTGTTTGGAGTCGTTTTGTTTCGCCCCGTTTTGTTTGGCCCCGTTCTGGTTGGCCTCCATCGAGGATCAGCTTGTCGTAGATTTCATCGGCGAAGATGACCAGATTGTTCCGCCGTGCTAATTCCGCAATCTGCTCGAGCATCTTTCCAGAGCAGACTGAACCGGTGGGGTTGTTCGGGTTGATGAGGACGATGCCGCGCGTTTGAGAATTGATCTTGCCATGGACGTCGATCAGATCCGGCTGCCAAGCGTCGTCCTCGTTCAGCGAATAAGTTTTGAGTTCGATTCCCAGCTTGCAAAGCACCGCGGAATAAAGCGGGTAGTCGGGGCTGGGCGTGAGCACGTTCTCTCCGGGATTGACCAGCGCTGCCAGGCAAACGTCCACCGCCTCACTCACACCCGAAGTGATGAATACGTCTTGCACGCTCTTGATGCCCTTGCGCGCGGCTTCGGCGCGAATTGCGTCCAGCGCTTCCTTGATGCCCGGCGATGGCGCGTAGCCGTTCTTACCATCGCGC
>QIAR01000167.1 GCA_003225595.1 Acidobacteriota bacterium
GTCGATTTCGACATGGACGGTTTTTTTCACCGAGCTTGCATCGCCGAATTAGGGGGAAGAAGGGTTCGCACGCTGTCACCAGAAGACCTGTTGCTGGTGCTTTGCGTTCACGCGGCCAAACACGTTTGGGGCCGGCTCTCGTGGGTATGCGATATCGCGGAAGCCATGCGGTCGCAGGCGGTCGACTATGACCGTGTTCGGCGAGAAGCCCACGCACTGGGGATTGAACGAATCCTTGCCATAACTCTCTGGCTTGGGAAAGAGCTGTTGGCAGCGCCATCTCCGTCTGAATTCGATGAGTATCGGAGTAACGACCCTGAGGCCGAACGTTTGGGACAGGAAATTCGGCTGATGTTGAGCCAGACTTCCGAGTACAACACGGAATCCGCGGACTATTTCCGGCTGATGTTGCATCTCCGGGAGCGCCGTCAGGACAAGATCCGTTTCCTGGTGAGGCTCGCCACCACGCCCAGCACGGGAGAATGGTCGGCGGTACGATTGCCCCCACCCCTTTTTTCCCTATATCCAGCGGTGCGCTTGTTGCGGCTTGCAGGAAGAGCTCTAAAAAAGTAAGAGGAAATCGAGGAAGCTAGTCTGATTTTTTCGCGTTCTCTGCCGCCCTGGCCTTGCCGGCTCGCAATCCTCGTTCGATGATGCTTGGATAGCCACTTCTATTCATCGCAGCCATTACCGTTGCGGCGATTCCGCCGGGAGTCGCGGCTTCATGCAGCAGTCGGTCCAAGGGTATGTTCCCTTCGCGCCAGGAGATGATTCCATCAGCGAGCGCGTGCGCGGCGGCTGTGAGGGCGCTTTTTCGATCCAGTCCCAGTTTTTTGGCTGCCCCGGCCAGTGTGGCAAGCGCGTGATAGCCATGGCTGCAGGAATAGGTCACCGTGAAGGCATCGAATTTGCTCTCCGGAATCTCAACTACCGGGCCGACTTTGCCAAAGAAATTTCGGATTTCCTGGCGCGCAGCTTGGGGCAGAGCTCGTTCGAACGTTAAAGCCGTTAATCCCCGACCACTGCGACAAACCGGGCTCGGCATTGCCCTGGCCCAGCCTACCAGCGAACCAAGTCGCGCGCGGAGACTTGTCAGTGGGACGCCAGCCACAAGACTTACGGAAATTACAGGCCGGCGAAGCTCCCCGATCTCTTTAAGCAAGTCTGCGACTGACTCAGGCCTAACAGCAACGATCAGCAGATGCGCCTGGTCAACGGCGCTGCGGAGGCGGGCTTCCGGAATCACCCCATACTCCCGCTGGAGTTGTCGTAACTTTCGCGGATGTCGGTCGTGCACCACAACTGGCTCTTTGTATCCAGCGAGGCGTAGCCCGGCCAGCAGCACACCCGTGATGCGGCCGCCGCCGAGAAACACTGTGGTCTTCACGCCAGTTCAGCGCACGCCTGGTCGACCGCCTCCACCAGTGCGGTCACGTCACTCTCAGTGTGCACAGTAGAGATGATCCAATGCAGGCCGTTGGAAGGAGTCATGTAGATGCCGCGTTCGAGCAGCAGGTGGACAAAATGCGAGTAGCGGCGGGTATCAACGTGTTTGCAGTAATCGCGGTAATCGTGGATAGCGTCACGATCAGTGAAGTAGATCTGGAACATCGGACCAAAGCCTTGCACGATAGCCTTGATTTTTCGCTTGCGAAACACAGCTTGCAATCCGGCAATCGCAGCATTGCCAATGGCGTGCAGGTTGCGGTAAGTTCCATCGGCTGAGAGCAAGTCGAGATTGGCGGCAACTACTTTCATGGTGAGCCGGTGCCCATTAAAGGTGCCGTAGTGCAGCACCATGTCCTCGCCCCAACGCATCCGATCCAGAATTGGGCGCGGCCCGGCCACGGCTCCGACCGGGAATCCCGCGCCCAAAGCCTTCCCGAAGACGCTGATGTCAGGGCGAATGCCGTAGAATTCCTGGCATCCGCCCGGTGCATAACGAAACCCGGTAACGACCTCATCAAAAATCAGCAGCACGCCGTAATCGCACGTGAGTTCGCGCAGACGCTCGAGATAGCCATCCCGTGGCGGAATGCACCCCATGTTCGCCATGATTGGCTCGGTGATCACTGCAGCCAGTTCCCGCCCATGGTCACGCATTACTCGCTCCAGGGCGGAGACAACGTTCCAAGGAGCCAGCACCACTTCATCAAAAGTGCTGGGAGGAATGCCTGCAGAGTCGGGAATCTTCATGGGATTTTCTGGTGAACCGATTTCCTCGGGCGAATAACTATGGCCGTTTAGAAGGTAACAATCGTACCAGCCGTGGTAGTGGCCCTCGAACTTGAGAAACCTGGTGCGTCGGGTGTGTGCGCGCGCCAAACGCAATGCCAACATCGTGGCTTCTGTGCCCGTGTTAGTGAATCGCACGAGTTCCGCTGAGGGCACCATGCGACGGAAACGCTCCGCGGCTTCCACTTCCGCCGAGGTGGCAGTCGCAAAATGCGAGCCCTCCGCCATGGCTTGCGAAACCACTTCAACCAGCTTGGGATGCGCATGCCCGTGGATAAGTGCGCCAAAGGACATCATGAAATCGACATAGTCGTTGCCATCCGCATCCCAAACATGCGAACCGCGTCCGCGTTCCAGCACAACTGGGCCAGGATGGTAGACTGCCGCGCCTCGCGAGGGGGAGTTCACCCCTTCGACGAGCGATTGCTGCGCCCGCTGGAACCACTGTTGTGAACGGGCGCGACTACGGGTTGTGAGCGTCTGCGTCATTGGTCACGTTCAATCGGCTGTGCCTCCACCATCCACCACCAGCGTGGCGCCCGTCATGAAAGAAGAATCGTCGGAGGCGAGGAAAAGCGCCGCTTTCGCGATCTCATCCGCAGTGCCGATCCTGCCCATCGGCCGATTGGCGCAACCGGCAAGATACGACTTCCAATCCAGCCCACGCAAACGTGCATCTTCGGGAAGCATCGGCGTGTCCACGTCACCGGGACAAATGCAGTTCACGCGAATTCCCTGCCGTCCGTGATCAATGGCCATCGCCTTGGTGAGCAGCACGATACCACCTTTCGAGGCGCAGTAAGCCACAGCCGCGTCGCCGCCCACAATACCCCAACCAGAACTGTTGTTGATAATCACCCCGCTGCCCTGCGCAATCATGCGGGGCAGAGTCTGTTTCGACATCAGGAAAGTTCCTTTCAGGTTGATGTCGATCTGCAAATCCCATTCTTCTTCGGAGCAGTCGAGCGTCGTGTGGGGATAGAAGACGCCAGCATTGTTGAAAAGAATGTCGACGCGGCTGAAGGTGCTCAGAGTTTGCTCCACGGCGCGACGACATTCGTCGGCATTACGCACGTCCGCGCGGACAAAGATCGCCTGGCCACTCTCCTTTACTATCTGCTCGATCACCGAACGTCCTCGTATTTCGTCACGCCCGGTGATGGAGACTCTCGCGCCTTCCTTCGCGAATAGAAGAGCTGTGGCTTCGCCGATGCCGGAGGTTCCGCCGGTGATGAGCGCGACTTTGTTGGCTAGACGCATTGCTTTTAACTGTTGTCATTCCGAACGGTCTTCAGCCCGCAAGGAAACTGCTGTTAGCAAAAAGCAGATTCCTCCCTTCGCCCGGAACGACAACCATACTGAGAGACTCAAACCGACCCCGCGAGTCCGCCGCCGTCCACGACCAACGCGGTGCCGGTCACGAACGACGACGCTTCACTTGCCAGATACAGCACCGCCTGGGCGATCTCCTCGGGCCTGCCGACCCGGCCCAGAGGTCGTCGCGCTGCCTCCGCCAAAAAGCGGTCTCTCGACTCGCCAAGCTGCAAAGCTTCGTTCTGGAGCATATTCGTATCAGTATCGCCAGGACAGACGCAGTTTACGCGAATGTTCTTCGGGCCATGGTCGATGGCCATCGCCTTCGTGAGGAGAACGACGGCTCCCTTAGAGGCGCAATACGCGGCGGCACGAGGCCCACCAGCCAATCCCCAACCGGAAGCCATATTAATGATGGAACCGCCTCCGTCCTTGGACATCAGCGGAATCACCAGGCGGGAGAGAAGGAAAATGGACTTGACGTTGACTTCCATGACGCGGTCCCACTCTTGTTCGCTCAGTTCGACTAGCGAAGCACGCCTTATGATTCCCGCGTTGTTGAAGAGGATATGGATGGCACCAAACTCGCGTCTGACACGTTCCACTACTCTTTGACAGTCGGCCGCGCAGCTTACGTCAGCGCGTTCGAAAATGGCGCGACCGCCGGCGCTGATGATCTCCTGGGCGACAGCTTGGCCTGCCTCTTCGTTGATGTCGGTAATGGCTATCACTGCACCTTCGCAAGCGAATAGCAGTGATGTCGCGCGCCCGATTCCGGAAGCGCCGCCCGTGATCAGGGCTACTTTGCCGCAGAGAGAAGCTTTTCCCCGAATCGACGTGTTAGCCATTCTGTCGGAAACGGTGACCTCAGCGTGTAAAGCCGCAATTTGTTAAATACACTGCCATGCAGGGCTGAAGTCCGCCCGTCCCACGCGAATTCAACTACCGGCCCGCCAGACTACCTGCGGTTTCCGCGCCGTCAATCGTGTATACGTGCCCTGTCATATAAGCAGCGTCATCCGATGCCAAAAATGCAAACAAAGCCGCGATCTCCTCGGGCTTGGCGTGTCGGCGCAAAGGAATTTTGCGATTGACCTCATCGAGCATCTCGTCCGTATACTCGGCGCGCTGCATGGGCGTGAGCACATACCCCGGAGCGACTGCGCAGACCCGAATCTTAGGCGCCAGTTCCAGCGCCATAGATCGCGTCAGCTCAATCACACCTGCTTTGGTCGCATTGTAATCGGCGTAGTAAGGGTAGCCCACGATTCCATTGGTGGAGGCTGTTTGCAGAATCACGCCGCTGCCCCGCTCCCACATATGACGTGCCGCGGTTTGCGCGACGTAGAACACGCCCGTGAGGTTTACGGCGATGACCTTGTCCCATTCTTCGGGTGTGATGTCAAGAAAGTTGTGGCGGATGCTGATGCCGGCATTGTTGATGACGACGTCCACGCCGCCCAAGACGCGCACCGCATCGGCAAACGCCGCCTGCACCTGTTGTAGGTTCGAGACGTCGGCGTCGACCGTCCCAGCCAGACCCGGCAACTGGCGCTGGATTTGCTTTCGTCCTTTGGCGTCGCGGTCAAGCACACAGACGGCTGAGCCTTCTTCCAGAAAACGAGCCGCCGTGGCGGCGCCGATCCCGCTACCGCCGCCCGTGATGAGGACACGCTTGCCCGTCAGACCGCGCATTGCTCCCCCTGAATTTGGTTGGACGCGAGATTCTAACAGGCTATTTGACTTGGTGCCGCACCGGCGTAAAGGTTGTTAGTAGTACGACGCCTCGAGCATGTCGGGAGCTCTGTCTCAGCGGCTGAGACAAAGCCCAACATGAACCGTAGCGTCCCGTAGGATTGGACGCCACAGTTGTTCCTCACCCACAAACACGGTTACTTCCGCAAAAAGGAAAAACCCCGACCGTGGATCGGGGTTCTTTCTGATAACCGGAAAGACCCCTTACTTCGGCTGGTCTTTGCTCGCTGCGTCGTCTTTCTTCTGTTCTTTCTTTTCCTTCTTGGCTTTCTTCTTGGCAGCCTTCTTCTCTGCCTTCTCTTCCTTCTTGGTCTCAGTTTTCTTGTCGGCCGTCCCTGCATCCTGCTGCGCGAACGATACGGACGACAGCGAGAATGTGAGGGCAACCGCAAATAACAGCGTGAGCAGCTTCTTCATAGTCCAAACTCTCCTTAAAGTTTTTGTTCGGATACTGCTGCCCGGGGGAGGTTCAACAATTGGCTTTTCCCGGTGAGTATGAATTGTAGAACAGGTAGAGACGTTGTCCAAGCAGAAAATTCAAGCTGTGGGTTAGGGAGGCAATCTGTGCTGTTGTTTTTCATGGGGATATAATGCCTCGCACCAAAGTTGCGAAACCAACAATGATCGGAGATGCAATGCGATCTCTTGCAGGCGCGCTCCTACTTATACTCGCCCTACTAGCCGCCGTCCGGGCACAGCAGCCAGATTCAACAAAAATTCCGAATTCGACAAAGAAACAAACCAAGACCAAACCGGAAGAACCATCCGCTCCGCCGAAATTGCCGGAAGGAAAGCCACAGGAGACTCCTGCCAAAGTCGCGGAAGAAACCAAACCGGAAACCACCAAAGAGGCGGCCGAGAAGGAAGAGCACTACGACGTGACGGAAATGCCACCGGTGGCCACACATCACCAGATCACTGTCGATGGCAAGCTGCTGAAATATACGGCCATAGCCGGTCGGCTACCGGTCAAGCGCGATGACGGCAAGATCGAAGCGGAGATGTTCTTCGTTGCTTATACGCTTGATGGGCAGGATGCGAGCAAGCGTCCACTGACCTTTGCCTTTAATGGCGGTCCGGGTTCCGCATCAGTGTGGCTACACATGGGGGCACTGGGGCCAAAGCGGGTGGTACTGCAGCCCCAAGGCTTCATGCCTGCGGCGCCCTACCGCATAGCCGACAATCAAAACAGCCTGCTCGATAAGAGTGACATCGTCATGGTGGACGCGATCGGCACAGGCTTCAGCCGTGCGGCGAACGCAGAACTTTCGAAAAAATATTGGGGCGTCAAGGGCGACATCGAGGCATTTGGAGAATTCATCCGCCTCTACATCACGCGCTATGATCGGTGGTCTTCACCACTCTTCCTTTTGGGCGAGAGCTATGGGACAACGCGTGCCGCGGGCGTGGCCGGTTATCTGGCTGACCACGGCATTGCGTTCAACGGAATCACGCTGCTTTCGATTGCGTTGAGTTTCCAGACGCTGGAGTGGAACAAGTCTAATGACCTGCCGTACGTCCTGTTGGTGCCCACTTACACTATGATCGCGGCGTATCACAAGAAGCTGCCGCCCGACCTCATGCAGGACTTGGCGAAAACGCGCCAGGAAGTGGAGCAATGGGTCTCGACAGAATACGCGAAGGCGTTGTCCAAGGGAGATGCGCTCACGCCCGAGGAGCGTCAGAAAATTATCGACCAAATGGCTCGGTACACGGGCCTGAGTAAGCAGCTCATTGATGATGCCAACCTGCGTATTGATGTGCAGAAATTCACGCACAATCTGCTTCTCGATCAAAAACTGAGAGTCGGACGCCTGGATGGGCGCTTCACCGGGCCTGATCCGGAAGGACTGTTGGATACGCGCTTTTATGATCCAACCGGGTCGGCGATTTTGCCGCCGTATACCGCGGTCTTCAACAACTACCTGCGAACTGAACTGGGTTACAAATCGGATATGCCGTACAAAATTTTCGCCTTCCAGGAGGGGGGCTTTGAGAAGTGGGATTGGGGCTCGGCGATTCAAGGATTCCCGGATACTGCGACTGCGTTGCGGGCAGCTATCGTGAAGAATCCGTATTTGAAGGTGCTGGTCATGGAAGGGTACTACGATCTGGCCACCCCCTTCTATGCCGCCGATTACACCATGGACCATCTCGATCTGAATCCGAATTACCGGAAGAACCTCTCGTTCGCAACCTACGATTCGGGACACATGGTTTACATCGAGACCAACTCGCACGCAAAGATGAAAAAAGATCTGGTAACGTTCATGGAGAAGTCGCTGCCGGGGCAACCTTGACGCGCGAACTTCGGGAGGGGCAAGCCCCAGACCCTGATGTCGCTGTTCAGCGAATCGGGTTTGTGGAGTCTAGGGGAAGGGCTCGCTGGCTTTCAAATCGTAAGATCAGCAGTTGACACGGGTCGACTGCCGGAATTCTCTGAGCCGTCGGATATCATATTTCCGTGCCGACGAAGAGCTCTCGCCAATCCTCCGGACTGAAGATTCTTCAAGCGGACAATCTGCACAAGATTTCGTGGCTTGCCCACGGGTTTTCCACGCGAAAGGGCGGCTTCTCTCAAATTTACGGCGAAGGAGCGCTCAATCTTGGTTTCAGCAAACATGACTCAAGAAGTTCTGTCGAGCGCAACCGCGCAGCGTTCCTTAAAGAACTGGGCGCTAACAACAAGGGCAGGCTCTGGCCCCTGGTTACGCTTCGCCAAGTCCACTCCGATCTGATCCACCTCGTCGTATCGCCTCCCAACCCGACCCTTGTGGGCGATGGCCTGATCACCGCCACGCCCAATCTGCTGCTCGCCATTCAGACCGCCGACTGTCTGCCCATCATCCTCGTTGACCCGAAACGCCGTGCTGTCGGCGTGTTTCACGCCGGTTGGCGCGGGACGCTGCGACGTATCGTCGAAAAGGGTGTGGGCGAAATGCAGCGCCAATTCGGCACACTGGCGGGCGACCTGAAGGTGGCCATCGGTCCCGGGATCCATGACTGCTGCTGCGAGGTTGGACCTGAAGTGCGCGACAAATTCGCGTCCCAGTTCTCTTATGCCGGAGAACTCTTCCACGAAACCAAAGACTCATACCCGATCCACGAAAAATACCCGCTGCCTTTCCTCAGCGCGCGTTCTCCAGGCCACGGCGATCTGCCCAGACGTTTCTTCCTCGACCTGGTCGAGGCGAACCGCCGCCAGTTACTGGCTGCCGGGGTTTCGGCGAAAAATATCGGAGCTTTTCCCCTGTGTACTTCCTGCCGGGTGGATCTCTTATTTTCCTTTCGTGCGGAGAAAGGCGTGACCGGGCGCATGATGGGCGCAGTGGGAATTCGACCATGATTTGGGCGCAAGAAGGTAAGCGCGAGAGAAGGTAGGCGCAGGCGTCTCGCCCGTGCATGTGGAAGAGATGTAGGCGCAGGCGTCTCGCCCGTGCATGTGGTTTCGAGAAAAGAGATGTAGGCGCGGGCGTCTCGCCCGTCCATCTGGTTTCGAGAAAACGATGTAGGCGCGGGCGTCTCGCCCGTGCATGCCGGAGCGCAGGTTCGGCCAGGAGATGCCCCAGGGGAGGACCATTCTTTGAACAGAAACTGGGCTCTGCTATTGATTTTCCCGGGCATCGTGCAATTCGCAGCTGTGGCTGACCCGGTTCCTGCCAAGCAGATCGACGATATCCTTGCTGATCTGAAGTCGAATAACGCGCCGGGCGCTGCGGTCCTGGTCATCAAAAACGGCCGCGAAGTTTTCAAGCGCAGCTATGGAGTCACGGACCTCCGAACCCGAAAGAAAATTGACGAGCACACGAATTTCCGGCTGGCTTCAGTGAGCAAACAGTTCACTGCAATGGCGGTCATGCTCCTGGTACACGATGGCAAGCTTCATTACGACGATAGCTTGACCGGGGTTTTCCCCGATTTTCCGCAGTACGGGAAATCGATCACTGTCCGCCATCTGCTCAGCCACACCTCAGGACTTGAGGACTATGAGGACCTGCTGATGAAGCAATATGGCAACACGCCACTTGAGCAGATCCCGCAGATCAAGGACGCCGGCGTACTTGAGTTGCTAAAACAACAGAGCAGAACCAAATTCCCGCCGGGGACGAAATGGGACTACAGCAATTCCGGCTATGCCGTTCTGTCACTGGTCGTGGAGAAGGCGTCGGGCAAGCCGTTCGGCCAGTTTTTGCATGACCGGATTTTTGCACCGCTAAAGATGAACAAAACCATTGCCTACGAGAAGAGTAAGAACGAAGTCCCACACCGCGCGTACGGGCATACCAAAAAGCAATATGGCTGGCACGAGACGGACCAGAGTCCGACTTCGGCCGTTCTGGGCGATGGCGGCATCTATTCGTCTCTAGCGGACCTGGAAAAATGGGACCGGGCATTGCGCCGCCACAGCCTGTTAAGTGAGGCTGAGATGCGCTCCGCGATCACACCGGTGAAAGTACCGGATAGTCCTCCGCAGGAGCCCAATGGCAGCCCGGCAGAGTATGGCTCTGGCTGGTTCCTGAACCCCTACAAAGGGCATGCCAGGATGTGGCATTACGGCGAGACGGTAGGGTTTAGAACTGCAATTCAGCGGTTCATGGACGACGACCTTACGATCATCGTGCTCTGTAACCGAACCGATGTCAGCCCGGGAGAGTTGGCCTTGAAGGTGGCTGATTTGTATTTAGTCGCGCAGCGTTGACGAGTGTGTGTGTGAATTTGCTTTCAAAGTGAGCAGGGATTGCACGATCCCTCGAGTCGCAGCTTGCTGGCGAAGCACGATCGATCGACTTCGACAATGTTCGTGAATTCACTGTGGCTTTGTCAGGCGGAGTCCAGTGATAGGGAAAGTCGCCATTGCGCCCATGTCGCTGTTCACTGCGTTGGGGGCACAGAGGGCGTCGCGGGCGCGGGAGGCGTCACCGCTACTGGCTCCACAGCCGCGTTGTTCACCAAATCCTTTAGTTCCTTGCTGGGCTTGAAGAAGGGAATCTTCTTGGCGGGGACTTCTACCCTGTCGCCAGTCTTGGGATTGCGGCCGACGCGCGGCTTGCGCTGGCGGGTGCGGAAGCTGCCGAAACCGCGGATTTCGATCTTGTCGCCCACACGCAGCGAGCGCACGATGCTGTCAAAAATAGTCTCGACAATCACTTCGCTATCTTTGCGAGTCAGTTCCGCCAGCCGGGACACTTCGTCGATCACATCGGCTTTTGTCATACGCTCTCTTCGCTCCCTGTTTAGGCGTTACGAGTCTTTATACTCTATTTGCTGCTGTGGATTTGCCTCGGCAGCCCCGGCCACCCTGGGGGGCCTGCATAAACTTCTCAGATTTCGGGTACTTTGCGCAAGTTCCGGCGGGACAGCAGGCGCAATGGTCCCGCGACTCACCCACGCCCCAGGCAGGACCGATTTACTATCCCAGTTCCGCGATCTGCAATATGCAACCCAAAAATCAATAATCGAAAATCAATCCTTACTTCCACAGATAATAGAATCCCACCTGCTGGTCGAGCAGCTTCTCCCGCGTCGGGAGCCATTCGGAAACATCTCCGAACAGCAGATCTAACACCGTTTTGCGCTCTCTTTCGGGACGCACAAGGACCGGCTCGCCCTTAATGCCCACCGATTTGGCGGTATCTTTGACCGCAGCCTCGAAGTCACCTTCCTGGTCGATCAGTTTCAATCCCAGCGCCTGGCCCCCGGTCCAGACCTTACCGTTCGCGATTGCCCGAATATCCTCGGCCTTTACCTTTCTTCCGTCTGCCACTGCTTGGATGAATTGAGTGTGCATGTCATCAATCAGGCTCTGCAGGTACTCCTTCTCCGCAGGGGTCAGGTCGCGTGTGGGCGAGCCAGTATCCTTGAACTCGCCAGCTTTGAGCGTGACATCTTTCAGCTTGGCCCAGTGCAACAGGTCACCATAGTTCACCCACTCGGCAATTACTCCAATCGACCCCACCACACTACCCCTATCGGCATAGATTTTGTTTGTCGCGGAAGAGATGTAATACGCACCGCTCGCTCCCACGCTCTCAATCGAGGCCACGATGCGCTTCTTCTTCTCGTCGCGGATCCTCTTGACCTCACGGTAAATCTCTTCCGATGCCGCAACGCCGCCGCCGGGGGAATTCACATGGAGGACGATGGCCTTGATCGAATCGTCATCGGCAAACTTTTTGAGCTGGGGCACGACAATTTTCGGCGTAATGATGACGCCTTCCAGGTCCACGACACCGATCTTGTCTCCAAAGCTGCTGAGCGAAGAGGTCCGCTCGCCGGTGTGCAGGGTGAGATAGACCAGGGTAAAGACGGCCAGCACGAAGAGGAAGAATGCCCCTCCGCCAATCAGGATCCAGAGCAAGGTTCGCGATCGCTTCTCGTCACTCATACCTGGTGGGCTAGTTTAGCACTGTAATGCGAGTTTCCAGTTCT
>QIAR01000168.1 GCA_003225595.1 Acidobacteriota bacterium
GGCGGCTCGCACATCCGCCCCCACACAATCCCTCAGGGGTCCGATACATCGGGCACATGCACTCAAAGGTACTAGCACCGGTCTAGAATCGGTTTCGAGCGCAGCTTTCCCGAGTACAATCTGCTGTAATGCTCCGGCTGATCTCTATCCTAGTAACGCTCGGTCTTGCGGTAACCGCTTTCTCTGCCGACCAGCCGCGAATGCTGCTGACAGGTCCGTGTGCGGACGCGGCCCCCGGGAACATCCCCTGCAATATTTCGAAAAAGGACTTGAAGGAAGCGAAGGCCGCATTTTCTAGAGGGCTAAAGCTCCAGAGCTCGAAGCGCCTCGACGAGGCTTTTGCGGAGTTTGAAGAAGCAGCGCGTCTGGCGCCTCGAGATACGCAATTTGTTACATCGCGTGAAATGGCGCGCCAGCAATTGGTTTTTGACCATTTACAGCGCGGCAATACCAGTATGCTGAACGGCCGCCAGGCGGAGGCGCTGGGCGAATTCCGTATTGCGCTGAACCTTGATCCGCAGAACGAGTTCGCAGAGCAGCGCTTACGCGATGCGCTGGGTGCGTGGGCGCCAAAAGTATCGGCTCTCGCCCAAGTGTTGGCGGACGCGGGAGAGCTTGAACTGACTCCCCAGGAGCGCCGTGCCGACTTTCACTACCGCGGGGATACTCGCGGGCTCCTCACTGAAATTGCCACCAACTTTGGGGTTGTGGCCACGTTTGACGACTCTGTCGGAAGCCGTCGGGCGCGCTTCCATATCGAAAATGTGGACTTCTACACGGCCATGCGGACGGCCGGTGCTGTCACCAAGACCTTCTGGACGCCGCTCGATGAAAAGCAGATCTTGGTGGCCGCCGAAACGCCGGAAAACCATCGCTCGTTTGATCGTATGGGGTTGCGAACGTTCTATGTCCCCGGCGTCTCTACGCCCCAGGAACTGAACGATCTGGCTAACGTGCTGCGCACGCTGTTCGAGATTCGTTTTGTCACCCAGCAGCCACAATCGAATACGGTCATGATTAGAGCACCGAACAGGACTCTGGATGCCGCGACGCAGTTCATGGAAGGACTGGACTCGTCGCGTCCAGAGGTGTTGCTGGACGTGCACACTTATGAAGTCAGTCGCACATTTATTCGCAACATGGGCGTGCACATTCCCAATCAGTTTCAGCTCTTCAACATTCCAGCCGGTGCACTTGCAGCCTTGGGCGGCCAGAACATCCAGGATCTGATCAACCAGTTGATCGCGAAAGGAGGGATCAACCAGGCCAATAACACCGCAATCTCCGCGCTGCTGGCGCAACTCCAGAATCAGCAGAATTCAATTTTCAGTCAGCCCTTGGCCACTTTTGGCGGTGGTCTCACGTTCATGGGAGTGAGTTTTGATCAGCTCAGCGCTACTTTATCGATGAATGAGAGTTCAGTAAAGACGCTGGAGCACGCCACGTTGCGAGCATCCCAGGGCAAGGACGCCAGCTTTCACGTGGGTACCCGATATCCGATCCTCAACGCGAGCTTCGCGCCGATTTTCAATTCGCCAGCGATTTCCCGCGTGATTCAGAACAACAGTTTCCAGGCGGCGTTTCCCTCCTTCAACTACGAAGACCTTGGGTTAAGTTTAAAAGCCAAGCCGAATATTCATGGCAATTCCGACGTGAGCCTGACATTGGATCTGCAAATACGGGCGCTGGGCGGAACCAGTCTGAATGGAGTGCCGGTCATTTCAAACCGCGAGTACAAGGGCAGCATCACCTTGAAAGATGGGGAACCGGCCGTGGTGGCGGGATCCGTCTCCCGCACTGAGCAACGCAGCTTGAGCGGCATCCCCGGCTTCGGACAGGTTCCAGGCTTGAACAAGGTGATGGCAACCAACCAGAAAGAGGAAGATGACGATGAGCTGCTCATCGTCATCACGCCGCATGTGATCAGCGGTGCGGATGCGAATCCCCGGTCAGAAATCTGGATGACAAAGTGACACGGCACTAGCTGGTGGCTAGTGTTCAGTGACCAGTGACGAGTTTTAGCAGTTGGGCACTTTCAGAACTGACCACCGTTTCTCTAGCCACTGTTCTCCTATTTCCCCTGCTTCGCCTGAAACTCCACGAGGCTCTTCAACACATCAAACGGTATTCCAATATTCCCAATCTTGCGGCCATTGATGAAAACGGTGGGCGTGCTGGTGACGTCCACCGATTTTCCCAGAGCGACCGAATGTTCGACTCGGGCGGCGGTATCGGGTTTGGCCACGCAGGCGGCAATGTCCGCGCCCTTGACCCCCGAATCGTTCACGATGCCTGTCAGCTTCTCATCTGCATTGGCTTCAGTGATCTGCGACTGAGCGTCGTAAGTCTTCTGCAGGAACTTCCAGAAGGCGTCATTCGAGCTTCGTCCAACACAGTCGGCGTAGGCCGCTGCTTTGGCTGCCCAGTTGTGAGATGGGAGCGGGAAACTCTGGAAAACAAAACGCGCCTTGGGCTCCTCGGTCAAGAGCTTCTCAATAATCGGTTGCGCCTCTTTGCAGTGTGGGCACTGCAGGTCGCTGAACTCCACAATTGTGACCGGAGAATTCGCCGGACCACGCGCAGGTCCGTTCACTCCTTTCTCCAGTTCCTGCCGGGCATCGGCAAACGGTTTTGGTCCGAAGGGGATGATGTCTCCAATCACCGCGTGCCGTCCGTCGGGAGTGACGTAGAACTTGTTGCTCTGCGGTCCTTGCGGAGTCGACACTGAGACTGTAACTTCAGCCAATCCTTCCGCAATTGCCGGCTTAATCTCCGCTACTTTCCAACTCGCGGAAGAGTCATAGCCAAACATTTGCTGCAAGAAGGCGTTCACCGTTTCTTCCGAAGGGAGATTGGCAGAGCTCGCAGCCGTTGCGGCAGGCTTTGCGGAGGACGTCCCGGTTCTGGCGGCTGGATTTTGGCGAGGCGGGGCCGACTTCTGTTGGGGGCTAGCAAGCGCGGCGAGGAGCAGGGGCAGGATTAGACTTACATGTGCAGATAAGCGATGCATCTGTTCCTTTCAGGTTCCATGGCTCAGCGTATCAAACCGTGTCGGCCCAGTCCTCTAACCCGGGCAGGGCACACACTTGGGCTAATTCTCGTTGTGGGATCCACAAATCGTCCTAGGTTTCCGATTTAGCCGCGATCGGAAAACGGCGGCCATATCCAAAGGCCTTAGCAGAAATTTTTATTCCAGGCGCGGCCTGCTGGCGCTTGTACTCACTGCGGTCCACCATACAGATGATGTGTCGCACCAGATTCACATCGAAATTGTGATCGGCGGCAATCTGCTCCGCGGAATGCGAATCTTCCACGTAGTCTTCGAGAATTAGGTCAACTATTTCATACGGCGGCAGTATATCGCTGTCTTTTTGGTCAGGGCGCAATTCGGCTGATGGCGGTTTCTCGAGAGTTGTCACTGGGATCACAGAACGCTGCGAGTTCACATATCGGCTCAGGCGGTACACCATGGTTTTCGGCACGTCGGAGATGACGGCTAGGCCGCCCACCATGTCGCCATAGAGCGTGCAGTAGCCGACGCCCAGTTCACTTTTGTTACCCGTTGAGAGAACGATAGCGCCAAACTTATTGGAGAGCGCCATGAGCAGCGTTCCACGGGTGCGCGACTGGATATTCTCTTCCGTCACATCCTCTTTCAGACCGGCGAACACCTCCTGCAATGCCTTCTTGTATGCGTCGAAGATATCGGAAATAACGATCACTTCGAAGCGGATACCGAGATTCTCGGCGAGCGTGCGCGAGTCAGCGATCGAGCCTTTCGAGGAATATGGCCCTGGCATGCCCACGCCAATGACATTCTCCGGACCAACAGCATCGGCGGCGATCACAGCGGTCAGGGCCGAATCAATTCCACCGCTCAAACCAACGATTACTTGGCGGAAGCCACACTTGCGCACGTAGTCTCGGGTGCCGAGCACCAGAGCGGCGTAGGCGCTAGCTTCTTCTCCGGCGATCTGCTCATGGATATCACCAGCGAGTTGGTTTGGGTCGAAGCAGATCAGGTCCTCTTCAAATGACTTTCCTTGGGCAATGACAGCTCCGTCGGGCCCAATGACGAGGCTTGAACCATCAAAAACCAGGCTGTCGTTGCCACCGACCTGGTTCACCATAACAACCGGGACCTTGTAATTGCGAGCGATGGTGGCCAGCATTTCACGGCGGAATTCACGTTTGCCCACCCAGAAGGGTGAGGCGGAAATATTGAGAACGAAGTTGCCCCCGGCGCCGATCAGCGCCTCAACCGGATCGAAGCGGTAAAGACGCTTGTTCCAGAAATGTTTGTCGTTCCAGGCGTCCTCACAGATGGTAAGAGCCATCTGCTTGCCGCAAAAGGTAAATAATTCTTGGCTGCTCGCGGGAGCGAAATTGCGCATCTCGTCGAAGACGTCGTAGGTGGGCAGTAGCATTTTCGATTGCACGAAAGCTATCGCGCCCTCTTTGAGCAGCGCGGCGGAGTTCATCACGGACTTGCCAGTCTCGGCGCGGGCCGGCGTGACTAAGCCACAGATCACGGCAATGCCACGGGTCTCGGCGGCAATGCGTTCCGCGGCTTCGCGATTACGGGCCACGAATGATGGCCGCTCTACCAGATCTCGAGGCGGGTAGCCGCACACGCAGAGTTCAGGAAATAAAATCAGACCTGCGCCCGCCGCCTGCGCGCGTCGCGAAAAATCGATGATCTTGGCGGCGTTACCTGCGAAATCCCCAATGGTGGGATTGATCTGACCCAACGCGATCTTCACAATTCCAGTGTAAAGCGGACCTGCGCGGGAGCCAAGTCGGGGAGAGGTTTCGAGCCCATCAATCTGCAAGCACGTCTTCAGCTATGTCACTGTGCGATTGTATGGGGCGGGTCTTCGACCGGTCCAGGTCCAAGACACGGACGCACACATGCGCTAGTTCGGGACCGGGCTCGGGTTTTTGCCTGGTGGTGGCGCAGGAGCCATTGGAGGCGGCACTTTACCGCCGGAGGGCATGGTGACGCTCGTCGGGGCTGCATCTGGGAGATCCTCACCTGGCCGCTTCAGGCTCGGAGCATTTGCCGGCCGGGAGCCAGGCTCTTCCTGCTTGGCGACAGTAGGCTGAGAAGGCAGGTTCACTTCTTTCTCGTTGCGGACAATCTTCTCACCATTCACCTTCATGGTTTCCACCCGCACCACCTCGTCGCCTACCATGCGGACAAAGTCTACGTCCTGTGGTGGATCGCCATAGATCCAGTCTTCGTATTCGGCCTCGCCATTCTTCTCCCGGACTTTCTTGGCCGGCCGTCCCTTGGCATAGATCACCATCTCCCGGTTCATGCCGACCAGCACCTTGTGGTTCTTGATCGCATCTTTCACCTTGGGAGGAACCGTGTCGAGATAAGCCTCGACCGCGGATTTCGCATTGAAATCGAACACTGGCCGGAGCAGATCCTTGAGTTCAGGGCCGGTGAGTTCGGGGACATAATGATCGAAATAGAGATCGACGAAAGAGCCACGTGAATTGGCATTGGAGTCAGTGGGTGCAACCGGTGTTGAGCCGCCCGCGCCCGCAATCTGGATGCGCTGATACCATTTTTGCTTCTTGATCGGGCCGCCATTGATCTCAAAATGAATGAGGTCATTCTTGATGACGATATCGCTGATGCGTGCCTGGTCGCCAGGTTTGGCAGCAGGGCCCCACATCGCGATTAACTGCTGGAGTTCCGCTCCGCTGGGCGAGACAGCTCCATTCCTTAGTTTCAGTCCTACTTTTCCCATGGGAAACGGTGTGCGGATATAGACCAACTCCGCATTAAATGCGCGAATGATCTGCATCCGCGTTTCCTTCGACATGTGCGCTGATGGTTTTACGGAGGAAGGCTTCGCATCAGCGGCCATTGCCTGAACTGCGACAAGAAGTAAGGAAAGAATGAGAGCCAAAATGCGGCGAGCCTTCATGAAGCCACTCCGGGGCCGGTATGCAGCTAATTATAGACCTGAGTTCGGGCGAGAGGTAAACCGGCTACATCCCGCAACCCTGGCGATAGGACTCTGAACGGCCAAGAAATGTTGTTTCAGGGCTGGGTCTAATGGGACTGAATTCCCTATGACCGGCCCGTTCCGAGTACCCATCGGTTCCGCGATAACGGAAGCAAACGGCGATTGGAACCCCCGCGGCCAGACCGGTAAGTAAATCGTGCAAGCAGCCACATCCCGTCTGTTTCTGGTCGGGGCCGATATCGGGTAGGCTGGCCGTGTCTTTGGATTACACGCGCACTCCGGCGAGAAAAGAAGGGCCAAGTCCCATTCCGAAGAGTGAGGCCTGGCCCATCTTTAGAGAGTAACCATGCGATGCTTTGCGCTGTGCGTTCCGAGAGCGTGCCCTCCGGTCCGGTTCGCGCCGTTCAAGCAAAAGCCTATACCCTGTCACCATTCGTGTCAAACAAAATAAGTTGACATTTTGCTGCGGCTAGAATTTCTGGCACAACGCTGTCTACATCCGCCTCCGTCGTGCGGTGATTGACGATGCAGGCACGCAAACAGAATTTCCCGCGCAGCGATGAGTTGGAAAGATACACGTGACCACGCCCGACCACACGCTGCAATACCCCGACATTGAGGTCGTCCAATTCCTTTTCCGAGTACCCGCCGGTTCCGCGATAGCGAAAGCAAACGGCGCTCAGTTCCACCGGAGCCAGGAGTTCCAGTTCAGGCTGCTTCTTGATTGCCTCCGCTAGCCGCCGGGCGTGCTCCAGGTCGTTCTTGATGGCTGCGCGAAAGGCTGCGAGACCGTGATAACGCATAGATATCCACAACTTCAGTGCTCGGAAGCGGCGCGAAAGTTCGAGTGATTCTTCAAAGAAGGCAAAACCCTCCACCGGATCATTACTGAGCGCCTTGGCATACGTTCCGCTGTGGGCGAAGGCGGCGTGGGCGGCGGTCGCATCGCGAAAGAGCAGGCAGCCACAATCTAGGGGCTGATAAAGCCACTTATGCGGATCAAGCGAGATTGAGTCCGCGAGTTCGAGACCAGCAAACTTTTCCCGAGCGGCGATCGCCGCCAAGGCTCCGTAAGCCCCGTCCACATGCAGCCATGCGCCACATGCACGAGAGATGTCGGCGATATCTGGCAGAGGATCAACAGCGCCCGTATTTACGGTTCCTGCAGAAGCCACGACCGCAATCGGAATCCGTCCTGCATCCCTGTCGCGGTGAATGGCGCGGTCGAGCTCTGCGGGAATCATACGGAAAGAGTTGTCGATGGCGACCAGGTGCAGATGATTGCGCCCAATTCCCAGCAGCGCCACGGCTTTGGGGATCGACATATGCACTTCTTCAGAGGCGTAAACCACTCCCTCGGGTGCACCGTGATTCCCTTCCTCGTTGGCGGGGGTCCTCGCCTCGCGAGCCATGGCCAGCCCCATAAGGTTGGCGGACGAGCCTCCGCCGGTGAGGTTGCCGTTGAACCCCTCGCATCCAATCGCTTTCGCGAGCCATCCCACGACGGTTCGTTCGATGGTGACCGCGGCCGGAGCAGAACGCCAGGCCGTGACGTTCTGATTGAGCACGCTGGCCAGCAGGTCGGCCACTGCGCTGACGGGGTCCCCCGAGCCCAGCACGTAGCCGAAGAAGCGCCCATTCTGAGCTCGGCAGTGGCGTACGACGGTTTCCAAACTCGTCAGCGCGCCTTCGCCCAGTCCCTCTTCCGCCAAATCAGTGCGGAAGAGTTTCTCCGTGGCGGCGCCAGTACATTCTGGAAAAATGGGACGCGTGTTGAGCGTATCCACATATTTAATTGCTATTTGAGTAACTATTTCTGCCATCCGGCGGAACTGTTGCGACGAGATTTCAAGAGGGTTCATGGCGGGCGATTCTACACGGACTAGGTGAAAAGTCCGATTGCCTCCTGCGGTGTACACCTGAGGGCGTCTAGTACTCCTGGTTATTCATTCTTAAAGGACTACATTGACAACCACGGTCACTTGAATCAAACTCGGGAGTAATGTCACCTTCCATTCTAAGGATGAAACACCGACTCTGAAGATATAGTCGTGTTACCAGGGAGTTACCAAAATGGCGCATACATCAGTACCATTGTCTTCCACACCTGCGCCTGCAGGGCCAAATCCATCGGTGCTTTTTTCCGGGCGCAGACCTGGACCACCGGGACCATTGCCGCGGCCGCACCAGAGTCCCGACATTGGAAAATCGGATCACCCGACTTCCGAGAATCAGGATCCCGAGCAGGTCATCGGCGTTTTGCGAACTGCGGTTGCGGCCGGTGACGTGGAAATGGACACGCTGCTGCAGTACATTGCCGAGGCGGCACACTCGCTGACCGGGGCCAATGGAGCAGCGATCGCCATGCGCCGGCATGACTTAATTATTTGCCAGGCGAGAGCCGGTGAGACGGCTCCGGACCTGGGCACAAAACTGGATGCGGATTCCGGCATTTCCGGGGAATGCCTGCGCACCGGCCGCGCTCTAAGCTGCGATGACATCAATAAGGACCTGCGTGTGGATGCGGAAGTCTGCCGGCGGCTTGGTCTGCGCTCGCTTGCCGCAGCGCCACTCTGCGGAAAGCGTGGAACTGTGGGCATTATCGAGGTCTTCTCTGCCCGTCCGCATTCGTTCCCCGATCGACACCTCGATTTGTTACGGCAGTTGGCAGAATTGGTTATGTCAGCTCGGGCGCGGTTTGCTGAGGCCGAAAAGCACTCGCTATTGCCGGAAGAGGAAGTGCGGGCAGCAGCGATTCTCTCGTCAGCGATTCGCTTCACGTCGCAGGCCGCCATCCAGGCTAGACACGCGCTGGTCAGCCTGCTTAGTCGCATTGGTGATCGACGCCAGCACCCGTCGTTGGTAGGTGTTGCCGTCCTTGGCATTGTCATTCTCGCGGCTCTCACCGGGTTTTTTCTAAGGGTCCATGGAAAAATAAGTAATTTGTCAGCCGCGAATGCCGAGGCTGTCGCGAAGGCTCCCGAGAGTGTGGCACCGGGTTCTGATGTGTCCCCGTCTTCTGAGGTGGCTCTGGTTTGGAAGCCTGGTGCTGATACCGGCCCGGCTGAAGTTCGTCCGAAACCGACCACGGCCACGTCGGAAAAAAGGTCGGAGTCCGGGCGCAAAACGCAGCCAGGCGAAGTCGCTGAGGACGTAGTGCGCCGGACAGTAGAGCCGGCCGGTGCCTCCCACGGTTTTCCGCCCGGCACGGCAGCTACTCCGGGAGCGTCACAACTAGCAGATCAGGCTTCCCCCGGTGAGAACGCGCTGGTTGTGTCCGGCCATCTCCTGAGCAGCGCACCGGCGAATTCGAGTGCCCTCGCGAATGTACTTTCCGTGCCGCCCAGATTGCCGCAACCCGCCATGCCGGTTTCACAGGGTATCTCTGAAGGCATGGTGGAATACCGGGTGAAGCCATCTTATCCCAGTCAAGCGCGCACGATGCGATTGGAAGGCCCAGTCCTCCTGCAAGCGGTGATCACTGAAAATGGGACGGTACAGGATTTGAAGGTGGTTCGCGGGCAGCCGATCCTGGCTCGCGCTGCCGTCGATGCAGTTCGGCAGTGGCGCTATCGTCCGTACCGGCTGAATGGTAAACCGGTGCGCATGCAGACCGAGATCACGATCGATTTCAAGCTGCCGTAAAAACGATCAATTACAACGTCGGGGATTTTGGAGTCGGCTCGCCTGACGAAAGGTTCAGGGCTCGTTTCAAGCTGCCACGTTCCTTCTGAATCTTGTCTTGCAACAACGTGATGGCGTAAATCAACTGCTCCGGTCTAGGCGGGCATCCGGGAACGTAAACATCCACTGGGATGACCTGGTTCACACTCTGCACCAGCGCATAATTGTTGAACACCCCGCCCGAGGTGGCGCAAGCGCCCATCGAGATCACCCACTTAGGCTCCGGCATCTGCTCCCACAGCTGGCGAATCACAGGAGCCATTTTCTGCGCGACACGGCCTGCGATGATCATCAAGTCAGACTGCCGCGGCGAGGGACGGAACACCTCGGCCCCGAAACGGGCAATGTCGAATCGCGAGGCGCCCATGGACATCATCTCGATTGCGCAGCAAGCCAGGCCAAACGTCATTGGCCAGATTGAGTTCTTGCGCATCCAGTTGATGGCGTTGTCGAGTGTGGTCAGCACGACTCCTTCGGGCGTGGGATTGCCGAAAGTCAATTCCTTGACCTTCTTCTGTCCGTGTTCAACCACGACGTAGTTGCCAAAACTGAGATCGCGGCTCATCAGAATTTCATTCTAAATGGCAGCCGACGGACTTACCAACCGGGACGCTGCCGGTGCAAAGCTGGTGGCATTCGCTTCTTCTTGTTGGGAACCGCCTCTTCCGCAGCGACCGTCGTTCCGGCTTCAGAGTTCCATGAGTTCCTTCGGGGCGGGAGCGTAGCGACGCAAGAGCGTAATGGAAAATACCAAGATCAGAACCAACAGCCCGAGCAAGCCAAGCTCAACCATGGAAGCGCGAAAAATACTTGCGCCCTGGGTCGACCACGTTCCCTCTTTGGTTAGAGTGGCTGCTTCCAGGGTAATCACGAGGATACGGCGAATTGAGGCAATCAGCCCTACGACCAGGAATGGCTCGGTAACCAGGATGTGCGAGCGAATGGAGATGCGAACAGTGTGTAGGATCTCCACGAGCATCAATACGACCAGTAGTTGGTCCAACACACGGAACGTCTCATTCGCAATCGTCCAGTGACTGATGCCATCCCATAGCAGTTTGCCAGCGCTCGCGATCGCCGCGAGGGCCGTGATGGAAAGCAACACGGCAAGGATGGAATAGATGGCCACTTCGGCTTTGCCCAGATGATCACCGAAGTGGTGGCGGAACCGGTCTTCGACCATCTGCGAGGATGGTATCAACGGGACAGCCCGCTTTCAACTTCTCAGTTGGCGGAGGTGATGTCAAGCTGCCTGTGTAAATACTGAGAGGGTGCGGGTTTTCCATTCCAGATTGAATCGCTGGAAGATGGAGTAGATGATGCGGTCCACGCTCTCGACGTTCACAAAGCAAACCATCGGCGGCCGGGTGCGACGTCGCACCTCCACGAAGCAGCGCTCGATCACATTCGTAGTGCGTAATTTGCGCCACAAGTGTCGGGGAAAAGCAAAAAAGGAGAGCAATTCTGGCAGATCGCGTTCCAGCCGGCGCACCATGGCCGCGTACTGCCGCCGCCAACGCGCCCGGAAAGCGCGGAAGCCTGCTTCGGCCCGAGCCCGGCTCTCC